>NZ_JBEXSJ010000013.1:0-218111 GCF_040613535.1 Kribbella sp. NPDC006257 | reverse complement strand
AGAGCGCCTCCTATCTGGCCCGACCCGCCGCGCCTCTGTTCGCGAGCCGATCCGAGCCGGCGCGACGCAGCGGGACGGTCGACGAGAGCCGAACCGAGCCGGCACGACGCAGCGGGACGGTCGACGAGAGCCGAACCGAGCCGGCGCGACGCAGCGGGACGGTCGACGAGAGCCGAACCGAGCCGGCACGACCCGGTGGGACGGTCGACGAGAGCCGAACCGAGCCGGCACGACGCAGTGGGACGGTCGACGAGAGCCGAACCGAGCCGGCACGACCCGGTGGGACGGTCGACGAGAGCCGAACCGAGCCGGCGCGACCCGGTGGGACGGTTGACGAGAGCCGAGCCGAACCGAGCCGGCGCGACCCGGTGGGACGGTTGACGAGAGCCGAACCGAGCCGGCGCGACCCGGTGGGACGGTCGACGAGAGCCGAACCGAGCCGGCGCGACGCGGTGGGCCGGTGGCGGGGGCGGGCCGAGCCGGGCGGGGGTAACGGGGGGGCGTGAGCAGTTACTGGTTGGTGGCGGTGGTGATGTGGGTGAAGAGGGCGGGCTGGATGCGGGTGCGGAGGCCTTGGGACCAGGGGGTGTCGAGGTCTTCGATGTCGAGGGCGGCGGTGGTGTTGAGGAGCATGCCGAAGGCCAGGAAGGTTTTGACGGTGACCGGGTCGAGGCCGGTCGAGTCCGCGACGGTGTTCCACAGCTTGGCGAGGCGGGAGCGGACGAGGTCGCGGATCTCGTCGTCGCCGCAGGCTGCGAAGCCTTGGAGCTGGAGAAGGAGAGTGGTGCGGTCCGCCAGCATTTCGTAGTACTGCGAACCCATCGCAGCCAACGCGTCAACGCCTTCCGATCCACCCGCCACCGAGGACATACCGTCACTGAAGTGGTCGAAGGCAGCGCCGACGAGTTCGGCGAACAGTGCCTTCTTGGTGCCGAACATCCGGAACACGTACGTCTGCGTGATCCCCGCCTCACGCGCGATCGCCTCGACCGAGGCGCCGTGCAGACCGTGGTCGGCGAACTCGACAGCGGCGATTGCCAGCACCTGAGTACGCCGGTCAGATCCACTCATCCGGGAAGCCATGAGAATTAAGTTACCAGTTACTAACTACTAACTTATAGACTAGGAGCCGTGAGCGATGACACCTGGAAGGACCTGGTCGGACTGTTCGCCGACGGCGCCTACGGCTCCGTGAAGGGCCAAGTGCGGACCTATGTGATGCACCAGCAGTTGCTCGAACATCTCCCACCGCCGCCCGCCAGGGTCCTGGACGTCGGCGGTGGAGCGGGGCATCAATCGTTCCCGTTGGCCCAGGCCGGATATGAGGTGACGCTGCTCGATTCGTCACCGGCAATGCTGGACAAGGCACGACAACGGCTCGCACACCTGCCCACCAAGGACCGGGTGACCCTCCTGCAAGGCGACGGCGAGAAAGCTGCCGAAGCCGTCGATGGTCAGACGTACGACGCGGTCCTGTGCCACGGCGTACTCGGCTACCTCGCGGATCCGGAACCACTCCTCACCCAGCTCTGCCAGTGCACGAAGGAGGGCGGCATCGTCTCGATCATGTCTGGCAACGGCAGGACGGGAGCAGTCCGGCCGGCCCTGGAGCAGCGTTGGGCAGACGCATTGGAAGCATTCGACGCCACCCACGAGATTGGCGTACTAGGCGTCCCGACCCGCGGCGACACCGTCGAGAACCTCAGCGAACTCCTGAAGAAGAATGACGTAGAGCCCTTGCAGTGGTACGGCGTATGGCTGTTCACCGACTGGCTCGACTTCAGCGGAGTCGAACTCGATCCCGCCGACACCGAGAAGCTGCAGCAGATCGCCGCGGTAGAACTCGAAGCCAGCCGACGAGACCCCTACCGCCAACTCAGCCGCCCCTTCCACCTCGTCGGCCGCAAGGGCTAACGAGGGACCGGAATGGGCTCGCCGAGCACCCGGCCGGTCGCGGTGTCGATGGTGATCAGGGAGGCGGTGCCGTTCGCGGTGACGTACAGACGTTGGCGATCGGGGCTGAGCCCGATACCACCCGGACCGTCGACCGCGATCCGATCGGCGGCTGCGAGTGCCCCCGTGGTGGTGTCGACGATGGCGATCCCGCCCGCCGTCACCAAGGTCGCGTACAGCCGGCCTACCGCCGGTGCGATCGCAAGGTCCGCCACCTCGCTGCCGACGACGATCGGCGACCGAGTCGTGCCATCCGCCACATCGACGACGGCGATCTCGCCGGACTTGTCGGAGGTCAGGTAGAGCTGGTCCGAACCCGGGCTGACCGCGATGCCATGCGGAGGCCTGGCGACCCGGAGAGTGTGGTGTCTCGTCCTGCTGGCGGCATTGATGACGGTGATCGTGGACGAGGCCGCGTTCGCTACGTAGACCCGGCGGCCCGAGGTATCGGTGGCGAGGTTGATCGGCTGGTCGCCGACGGAGATCGTCTTGACCACCTTGCCGAGGGAGAGATCGAGGACGGAGACCGTGTCGTCACCGGCGTTGGCGACGTACGCGATCTCCTTCCCGGGCAACACGATGAGCGTCTGCGGATGCCTGCCGACCTTGATCGGCGGACCGACCGGCTTGTAGGTGGATCCGCTGATCCGGGTCACGGTGCTGGATCCGTAGTCGGCTGTGTAGATGGTGCCGGTGGTCCCGCTGACAGCCACACCGAGTGGTTTGCTGCCGACCGGAACCGTTGCTGTCAGCCGGCCGGTTCGCTCGTCTATCACCGACAACGTGTTCTCGTTCAGATGGGTCACGTAGATCTGCCGGTTGTCCGGGCTCACAGCCACGCCGTACAGAGCGGCATTTCCAACAGGCGCAACGCTGGTGGGTGGCGAGGTCGCCGGCGTGGTCGGGTCCTTGGCCGCCTCGCCCGAAGGGTGGTCACGAGTGCTGAAGATGACGGCGCCGATCGCGATCACTGCCACAACCGCCGCGACAACCGCCAGCAGCCGCCCCTTCCGGTACGCCGGTACGCCAGCCGGCCGCGGAGGGCCTGACCCGGGCGACGGGGCGCCCCGAGGAGGAGGGGGCGGCCCGGAAGGCCGGGGCTCGGGCGGCAGGGTAGGCCCCGAACGACCGGTGCTAATAGCCGACGGGCCAGGAGCAGTGGGGCCAGCGGGCGCAGTCGGAGCAGAGGACGGCGGGATGGCGAGCGTCGGTGGGTCGTCGTCGACGATGGGGATGTGGATGGTTGGCCGATCGGCTGGCCGGGGTCTCGGACCTGGTGGGGAGAACAGGACTGCTCCCAGCGCGATCGCGTGCTTGGGGTGCGTATCGAGCGCCGTCGGCGTCCCGAACCGGTTCTGCAGGAGATGACTCACCAACGGGATCCGCGAACTCCCGCCCACCAGGACGATCGCGGTCAACCGTTGCGGCGTAGTACCAGCGACCCGTAGAGCGCGAGCTGTCGCCTCCATCGTGTCCGTCAACGCCGGCTCGATCAGCGATTCCAGCTCGCCCCGCGTCAACCGCACCGACGTACTCCGTCCCGGCAACGTCACCGGAATCACCGTGTCGACGTCGACCGACAGAGCCTCCTTCGCCTCGACACAGTCCCGGCGAAGCCGCGTCAAAGCTGCCCGGGCAGCCGGCGCCTCGAGATCGGCAGCTCCCAGCGAGTCGAGGACGTGCCGGAAGACAGCTTCGTCGAAGTCGATCCCGCCGAGATGCTCGATCCCCTCCGGCGTACCGAGAATCTTGAACCCACCAAGGGTCTTCTCCAGCACACAGACGTCGAAGGTGCCGCCACCGAGGTCGTAGACGACGACCCGGCTGCCGCGATCGAGCCGCGCCTCGGCGGCGTACTGGATCGCGGCCGCCTGCGGCTCCGGACACGTCACGGCCGGACCGATATCGGCCAGCGCGATGATCTGGTCGAAGAACTCGCGCCGGTACGGTCCCCAGTTCGCCGGATGGGTCAGCACGATCTCGTCCGGCTCGGCTCCCCGGCGTTCGGTCGCTGCCGCCACCACCCAGGAGAGCAGCTTCGCCATCAGCACCTGGGCGGAGAACGGCGTACCGCCGACGATCAGCGGCACCGGATCACCCAGCCGCCGCTTGAACTCCCGGACCACCCGCGACGGGTCGCTCAGGCCACGTCGCTCGGCCGCTTCACCCACCAGGAACGAGCCGTCCTCCTGGAGATACAGGACGGAGGGAATCTGCAGCGCCCGATTCCCCAGGCCTACCATCGACGGCACGTCAGCCGACCTTTGACCGTCGCCCAACTCGAGGGCAGCCGCAGCGGTAAAGGTCGTCCCCAGATCGATGCCGAGTCGATACCCCAATTCCGTCTCCCCAGTTCAAAGGTTAAGTGCATCCAACAGCGAGTAGTAGCGGCCGAACTCACGTTCCAGCACCAGCCGGCCCAGCTTGCGGTATTCCTGCCCGACTGCCGCGATCACATCAGCCATCGACACCGGCTGCCCCGATTCCGCCGCCAGATAAGCAGCACTCACCGAAGCCGACCGAATGTTGCCTCCAGCAAGTTCAAAGGCTTCGGCGCAGAAGGACAAGTCAAGGTCATCACCCAACGGCAGCGGCGGCGCCAGACATTGCTGCCACAACCGAAGCCGCAGATCCGGTGTCGGCCCCGGGAAGTCGATGATCGCGTCGAGCCGCCGGGTGAAGGCGTCGTCGATATTCGCCCGCAGGTTCGTCGCCAGAATCGCCAACCCGTCAAAGCTTTCCAGCCGCTGCAGCAGATACGCACTCTCGATGTTCGCGTACCGGTCATGCGCATCACGAACATCGCTCCGCTTACCGAAGATCGCATCGGCCTCGTCGAAGAACAGCACGGCGTTCACCCCACCGGCCTCACTGAAGATCCGCTCCAGATTCTTCTCGGTCTCACCGACGTATTTGTCCACCACGGTCGCCAGATTCACCGTGTACAGATCAAGCCCGAGCTCAGTGGCGATCACCTCGGCCGACATCGTCTTCCCAGTCCCCGAATCCCCGGCAAACAAGGCAGTCACACCTCGCCCGCGACCGCCACCCCGCCGCATCCGCCAGTCCGTCAGCACCGTGTCGCGATGCCGCGCCCGAGCCGCCAACCCCTGCAACGCACGCCGTACAGCGGGCGCCAGCACGAGATCGTCCCACCCGACCTCGGGCTCGATCCGCCGCGCCAGCCGTTCGAGCCCGGCAGCATTCTGGGCCCGTACGCCGCGGCGCAGGTCGTCCGTGGTGATCGCAGTGCCGGCCAGCAGCGCCGAGGCCGCGGCCGTCTTGAACACGTTCCGCACCTGTCCCGGCCCCAACGCCAGATGCGCCGCCACAACCTCCGGATCAAGGTCAGCCGGAAGATGCTCCCGCCACAACGAGATCCGGTCCTGCGCACCGAGGACCGGCACGTCCACCGTCAACGGAGTCTCCGGGCTCCACCGCGGATCCCACGTCGTAGTACCGACGAACACCACGGGAACATCCCAGCGACTCAACCGGTGCAGCGATTCCAGCGACGCCTCGGCCAGAACCTCCACCGGACCGACGACCAGCCCCGCGTCCTGCAACAGAGCCTCCCGGCCGACGATCACCGCCAGGCCGAGCGGATCCGCATCGCGCGCCAGCAACCGAAGGTCCAGAGCAACCACGCCACGCCCGGCCGCCGCCAACGCCGCAGCCGCGATGGACTGCCCGGTACCGGCCTCGTGCTCGCGCAGATGAATCAGCCGTACGCCGGCCGCCAGGCTGCGCCCGAGATCAGCGCTCGCGTCGGACTTGTAGGCCGTGAGCTCCTCGAGCATCGGCACCAACCGATGATCGGGCAGGTCGTCCCCGAGCAGGTGAGCGGCGACCCGGTCCGGCACCCGGATCGCGCGGGTCAGGAACGGCCGCTCCGGGTCTTCCACGATCAGCAGACCACGATCCACCAGCGGCCCGCTCGCCATCAGCCGTCCCCGCGCGACCGACGACATCGACGAGGCGCCGGCGAGCTCCAAGGCGAGCCCGACACTCGGCCGCCGCCGGGTCACGTCGTCGTTGAGATAGCCGTAAAGCCGTTCGAACCGGCTGTCCAGATCGGGCAGCAACGCGATCACCAGAAGCTCGGTATCCAGGGCCGACAGCCCCGCGACGTCAGCCAGCCGCCGCAACCTGATGACGTTGCCTTCAGCAACGGTTAACGAGGCCGACTCCTCCAGAGCCACGGCAGCCGAATCGTCCACCACCGCCGTATGTGCCTGACCGCTGAGCAACCGATCGACGAGTTCGTCGTTCACGTACAACCCGCGGAAGGGATCGTCCATCGCCGGATCGTCGGCACGACGCCGCGCAACGAGCGCCCGGATCCGGTCCTCGACCAGACCCAGGCGCGCGAGCAGGTAGTCCAGCCCTTGGCTCACCCGATCTTCACCGGTCCTCACCCCGTCCTCTTCCGGGCCCGGCGCGGATTCGGTCGCTGCGGTTCGGAACGGCCACCGGCCTCTTCACGCGGCGGCCAGCCATCCGTGCCACCCATCGATACCCGAGGTGGTTGATCCACCAGCGTCGCAGCCTCGTAGACACGACCGGTCGGCGTCGGCGCGCAGACCACCAGATCCAGCGAAGGCTTGAGCTCGCCACCGAGCGCAGACCAGACATCCGCAAAGGAGCGGTCCTCCGGCGGCGGCAGAGCGATCGACACCGGCACAGACAGCGCCAGCTCAGCCAGCGGACCAGTGAGGAGGTCAGTAGGCAACGCCTCGTGCCGCAAGAAGCAGGAGAGCAGCCCGGACAACAGCCGGTGCTCGTCCTCGGGTCGCTGGGTCCATGCCGTCACCAGGTAGGACAGCTTGAAGTAGCGGGGAGGCAGGTGCCGAGCGGTGATCCGCTGCTCCTCGTCGTACTCGTTCAGCAGGCCGCGCTCCCGGCGACGCAGATCCTCGCGGATGTCATAGAGGTACACGTCGATCGTGGGCGCGTTGCGACGGCTGGACCATTCCTTGGTCGGCGCGTCGAACACCACTTCGACATCCCGCGCGCCGGTCGCTTCGCGCTGGATCAGGGCCTGCAGCGCCGAGTCCACCTCTTGGATCACACCTCCGAGTGTTCTGCTCCGGCAGCACGCGTCTGGAGCGGGCAGGGGTCGCGCCCGGGGCACCGTCGACTGCCCGATCGGGCAGATCGGGGTGCACCGGCAGGCAGGCGACGAGGCCTGCCGGAGGTACGGCGTACGGGCTTAGCCTGTGTGAGCGATGGAGTTGAGCCGATGGAGGACGGGGAGGGGCGCGTGACGGACCCAGTAGTGCGGCTGGAGACGACGCAGCTGAGCGTCGAGCCCGGCGGCCAGGCCCGGGCGGAGTTCACCGTGCTCAACCCGGGCACGATCGTCGAGAGCTACGCCCTGGACGTCGTGGGCGAGCAGCCGATCCCCTGGGCCCAGGTGATGCCTGCTGTGCTGTCCGTCTATCCACAGCAGCAGGAGACTGCGACTGTCATCTTCACCCCACCCACGGGTCCGACCGGGCCGGCTGGAACCGTGCCGTTCGGGATCCGGGCCAAGTCGCAGGTCGATCCGGCGAGCAGCGCGGTCGTGGAGGGGCAGCTGGAGATCGGCCAGGTGTTCGGGTTGCAGGCCAAGCTCACGCCGGTCACCTCCTCCGGGCGCTGGCGTGGGTTGCACACCATCCAGTTCAGCAACTGGGGCAACGCGCCTGCCCGGTTGCGGATCGTCGCCTCCGATCCTGACCAGGCGCTCGGGTTCCTGATCCGTCCCGAGGTCGTCGATGTACCGCTCGGCTCCACGGTGACCGCGCGGATCAAGGCCCGTACCCGCAAGCCGGTACTGCGCGGCTCGGCGTCCCGGCTGCCGTTCAAGGTGGTGGGCGAGCCCGATCCCCCGCGCCCGTTCGGCGTACCGGAGCCTGCCGGGGCAGACCCGTCGAGACCGGTGGTCGACGGAGCCTTCAACCAGAAGCCGATCTTGACTCGCGGCGTCATCACCGCGGCCACGGTCGCCGGAGCCGCACTGATCGGCGTACTGGCGTTCGCGCTGACCCGAGGCGGCGGTCCTGCGACGACACCGACCGGAGACGGTACGACGTTGCCTGCCAAGCCGGCGTTGACTGCGGCCGCAGCCGGTCCCGGCACGATCGCGCTCACCTGGCCGCAGGTGCCGAACATCGACTCGTATGCGCTCCACTATGTCGACCCGGCCGGGCACATCAACAAGTCCGAACGCGGCGTCGACGTGAAGCAGACCGCGAAGAACGTGACCGGGCTCAACCCCAGCACGAAGTACTGCTTCATGCTGAGCGCGATCAACGGCAAGCTCGAAGGTCCCCTGTCCGCCGCTGCCTGCGCAACGACTGCCCCGGCGCCGCCGCCATCCAGTACGCCGTCAGGCACGCCCACCAGCGCTCCGACGGGTGCACCCACCGGAGGACCTACCGGCGGGCCGAGTTCTGCACCGCCCAGCTCCGGTACGACGCAGTCCGGACCGCCGCCGGTCGTCGGCCCGGACACACCTGCGTTCACTCCTGCCGACGCGATCGCCGCCATCGAGATCTACCCCGGAGCGACCGGGATCGCCGAGCAGACGGCCAAGGACCTGATGGTTCAGTTGAAGAGCAGCGGCGTCGACGCGAAGGTGCTGCATGCAGCCGGTCAGTACCCGGGCATGGTCAAAGCCGATCGGAAGACGCCGATGGCTGACGACTGGGCTGTCTATGTGGGTCCAGCAGCTGCACCAGCTCAAGCAGCGGCCGTCTGTAAGTCCGCCAAGGTGCAGGCGATTCACAGCTCACCATGCATCACCTACCGACCTGCTGTGGCGCCCGGCTAGTGGGGACGCGAGAGCACAGTGATGCTGGTCATTGCTGTCAGGTTCTCAGCAGCATCGGGTCGTGCCGGGTAGGTAGCACCGACAGCGATCTGCAGCTGGTTGACCGGTACGCCGGTGTCGAGCTTGAGCTGCTGGAGATCGCTACTGTCCTTGAGCTGCAACTCGCTACAACGTCCCTCGTACATGACGAGCAGCACGCTCGGCCGGAACTGCAGTGGCCGCTTGGCATTCGCAGCAGGCAGCCCGGCGCGGATGTCCAACCGTCGTACGCGGACGGGATCCTTGAAGGACATGGTGATCATGCCCTTGGCCGCTTGCTTTCCACTGCAGCCGTCGAGTTGAGCAAAGTCAGCTGGGTTCCAGGCGGTCGCCCAGGCATCGTCGAGAGGTGCAGTGCCGAGCGCGAGAACGTTGTAGTCGGTGGCAACGGACTGGGCCGGCACTGCCTCGAACACGACCGGATCTACGGTCACCAGGGTGCCGCGTACGTCGTACAGGCGATCTTTGACCCAGCTCACCGGGTTCTTGCCGACTACGGACAAGACCACGAGGAGAGCGGCGAGTCCGCCGACTCCGACGATCACGCGGCGCCAGCGGTAGAGCGGAGGCAGGCTACGGCGGTACTCGCGACGCGCACGGCGGTCCTTGGGGTCCCAGAGTCGTTGCCACCAGCTCTGAGTGGGAACAGCGGAGAACGCTTGGGTTGTAGGCAGGCTGGGGCGCAACGCCTTGCCACACTTGCTGCAGAACCTGAGCGTCGCCGCATTCGGCACACCGCACTGGGGACAGGCGACCTCACCGGGCTTCGGACGCGCGGAGACATCCTCGTACTGCGGTATGCCGGCCGGCGTCGTCTGGCTGGTTGCTGTTTGGCGCGGCGTTTCGCCCGCCGACGTGGGGGTTCGGGCGGGACCTGGATGCTGAATCGCCACCGAGCTCGGCTCGCGCTGCTCCGCGGTCGCCTGGTCCCAGCCGAGGTAAACCCCGCAGTACAAGCAGAACGCCGACCCAGCCGGATTGCGCTCCCCGCACGCGGTGCAGACGTCCTCGATCATCGCCACCTCCCCCTCGCAGCTGATTATGGCACTAGCCTTTTGCTTACGAGGGTGACAACGACGGACGCCGGGGGGATCGGCAACCGATGATCAACTGCGACAACTGCGGGCGCGCCAACGACGATGGCGCCATCTTCTGCACGACCTGCAACCACTACCTAGCCTGGTCCGCCGACAAACCCAAGCCGCCCTCACCCGAGCCGACGCCGCCCGAGCCGGACCCCGAACCCACCCTGCCCGAGCGAGAAGAACTCACCCCCGACCCCAGCCCCGCGACAACGGCGGACACACCTCAGCCTGAAACTCCTGTGCCCTCCCGGCCTTCACCTCGTACTACAAGCACGCGGGCGCCGGCGAGTGTTGGTCAGCTGATTGCGGCTATCGATCAGGGGCGGACACTCACCAAAGAGCGGCGGCGGCCGGATCTGCGGGCGAAGTTGGAGAGTGCGAAGGCGAAGCTGGATTCGCGGACTGTGACAGCAGTTGTGGTGGGCGAGTTCAAGCGCGGCAAGAGCACCCTGGTGAACGCGTTGCTCCAGACGGCCGTCTGCCCGGTCGACGCCGACATCGTGACCGCGGTGCCGACGCTGGTCCGGTACGGCGAGCAGGCCGGCCTCACGGCGTACCGGCAGACCACCCCGGGCGAACCACCAGTCGGCTACCCGGCGCCACTCAACCAGATCGCGCAGCTCGTCTCCGAATCTCCCGACGCCAGCGAACAAGGCCGTCTGCAGTCAGTGACCGTCGAGGTCCCCCACCGCATGCTCCGCTCCGGCCTCAGCCTGCTGGACACCCCAGGGGTAGGCGGCCTCGACTCCGTACACGGCCAGCTCACCCTGGCCGCTCTAGCCCAAGCGGACGCCATCCTGTTCGTCACCGACGCAGCCCAAGAGCTCACAGCCCCAGAGCTCGAGTTCCTCAAGACAGCGATCACCCGCTGCCCAGCAGCAGCCCTAGTAATCACCAAGACCGACCTGTACGGCCACTGGCGCCGCATAGTCGAGCTGAACCGCACCCACCTAGCCAATGCCGGTCTAGACCTACCGATCCTCCCCGTGTCGTCCTTCCTCCGCCTACGCGCAACCCAGCGCCCAGAGCTCAACCAGGAGTCGGGATTCGCGCCACTAGTCGAGTTCCTCGCCACAGCAGTCGTAGTACCAGGTACGACGCGCGCAGCGGCCAGCATCGCGCAGGAGGTCGACTTCGTGGCGACCCAGCTCGCCCAGGAGTCGGACGCGGAGCGCGTAGTACTCAGCAAGCCGCAGAGCCGCCCAGAGGTCCTCACCAAACTTGCGAAAGCTCGTGACCAGGCAGCAGTACTCACCGCGCCCAGCGCTACCTGGCAGCAGACCCTGTCCGACGGCATCGCCGACCTCGTCGCCGACGTCGAGCACGATCTGCAGAGCCGCCTGCGTGCGGTGATGCGCGATGTCGAGACGATCATCGAGCAGGGCGATCCGAACGAGACCTGGACCGATACCGAGGTCTGGTTGCGCCGCCAGGTCGCCGTCGTCGGCGTCGCGAACCGCGACCTGCTGATCGAGCGGGCCCGCGGGCTGGGCGAACGGGTCGCCGAGGCGTTCGACCTGGAGGCAGGGACGGAGGTCGAGGTCGAACTCTCCCAGTTCAGCGCTGATCTCGATCAGCTCGAACTGGCGTCGGTCGCGAGCCTGTCGATGCCGGGCGGCCGGCTGCAGTCGCTGATGATGGCCGGCCGGACCGGCATCTTCGTCCCGATGATCGCGTTCAGCCTCGGTTCGCTGATCATGCCGCCGCTGGCCGTCGCCGGGATCGCGGCGACGCTCGGCGCGGGCATCGGCGGCAAGTTGCTGAAGGACGAACGCAAACGGCAGCGCACCTACCGCCAGCAGCAGGCGAAGGCCGCCGTCCGCCGGTACATCGACGAGGTCGCCTTCGTGATGAACAAGGACACCCGCGACAGCCTCCGCAAGACCCAGCGCCAGCTCCGCGACGACTTCCAGGAACGCGCCGGCCTGATCCACCGCTCCGCCACAGCTGCCCTGACAGCCGCCGACCGTACGGCAAAACTCGCCCCCGCCGAGCAGACCGCGAGAGCCGCCGAGCTGACGGTCGAAGGCGACCGGCTGAGGTCCATGCGCTCCGGCCTCCGCGAGGTCGCCCTAGCGGGCTCGGGAGGTGCAAAGAGATGAGTGACGAGCTTTCCGCCAGCATTCTCGACGTCATCGACCGAGCGCAGCAGGCGGCCGGGACCGACAGTGAACGCAAGCAGCTCGACGAGATTCGCGAGCGGCTGACCGGCCCGCTCCGGCTCGCCATCGCCGGCAAGGTGAAAGCCGGCAAGTCCACCCTCCTGAACGCCTTGCTGGGCGAGGAACTAGCCCCGACCGACGCCGGCGAGTGCACCCAGATCGTCACCTGGTACGCCCTCGACGACCGCCCGCACGCCACGCTCTACCCCCTCGACGGCGAGCCGCGCGAACGCCCGTACGACCGCGACGGCGGCGCCCTCCAGGTCGACCTCGGCGGACTGAAACCGGCCGACGTCGACCACCTCGAGATCGGCTGGCCGACCAGCCGGCTGCGCGAACTGACCATCCTCGACACCCCCGGCATCGCCTCGATCTCGGCCGACGTGTCCGCGCGCACCCAACGCGTGCTGGCGGCCGACGACGGCCGCGTGCCGGTCGCGGACGCGATCCTCTACCTGCTGAGGCACACCCACTCCAGCGACATCCGGTTCCTCGAGTCGTTCCACGACGACGAACTGGCGCACGGTACGCCGATGAACGCGATCGGCGTCCTCTCCCGCGCCGACGAGATCGGCTCCTGCCGGCTCGACTCGATGGAGGTCGCCGAGCGGGTCGCCAAACGCTACGAGGCCGAGCCGCGCCTGCATCGGTTGTGCCCGGTGATCGTGCCGGTCAACGGGCTCCTCGGTCATACCGCGACCACCTTGCGCGAAGCGGAGTACGCGATGCTGGCAGCGATCGCCGCGGCGCCCGTCGAGGAAGTCACCGAACTGCTGCTCACCGCCGACCGATTCGCGACGACGCCGAGCGGCCTGCCGGTCACCGAGCTCGAACGCGAACACCTGCTGGGGCGACTCGGTCTGTACGGCGTACGCCTCAGTGTCGAGCTGATTCGCAGCGGCGTCGCCTCGACCTCGTCCGAGCTCAGCACCGAGCTGAGCGAACGCAGCGGACTGAACCGGCTCCGCGCGATCCTGGTGCGCCAGTTCGAGGCGCGCAGCCGGGTGCTCAAGGCGTACTCCGCCGTCGCGGCGCTCGCCGACCTCCTATGCTCCGGCAACTTCGAGCCCGCACTCCAATCGCGCGTCGAAGAGATCAGCGCCGGCGCCCACGAGTTCCAGGAGATCCGCCTCCTGTCCGATCTCAGATCTGGCGGCGTCACCCTCAAACCCGAGCGCGCCGAACAACTCGATCGCCTGCTGGGCGGCTCCGGCCACGCCCCCACCGCGCGCCTCGGCCTCCCCGACGACGCACCCGCGGACGCCGTACGGCAAGCAGCGCTCGCTGCTCTGTCTTCCTGGCAAGGCTTCGCCACCCACCCGCTCACCAGCCGGCCGGCCCAACTGGCCGCCCGGGTAGCGACCCGAACTCTGGAAGGCCTGCTCGCATAAGGAGATTGTGGAGCGGTTGTAGAACCTCTGTTGAGGGCGGTTTGGGACGGTAAGAGCCTTGTCCTTGGGGAGGGGTTCCGATGAGTGTGCCGATCTTGACCTACGTCCATGGGAGTGACCCGATCTCGCGGGCGGGGGTGATCAGCCAGCTCCGGGCCCGGCCCGAGATCCGCCTCGTCAACGAGATGGAGGTGGACGAGGCCGCCGTCGCGCTCGTCGTCACCGACGTCCTCGACGAGGAGACGGCCCGCGCGATGCGAGCCCTCCGGCGCGGCGACCGCCCGCGGTTGCTGCTGGTCGCGACCGTGCTGGACGAGGCGGCGCTCGTGGTGGCGGCAGAGATCGGGGTCGGTGGGTTGCTGCGCCGGATCGACGCGACTCCCGATGCCCTGGTCCGGACGATCACCCGGGTCGCGACCGGCGACGGTGAGATCCCGCCCGACCTGCTCGGCAGGCTGATGGAACAACTCGGCCGGCTGCAGCGCCAGGTGCTCGCGCCGCGCGGTCTGACCTTCACCGGTCTGAGTCCGCGCGAGGTCGACGTACTACGTCTCGTCGCGGACGGTCTCGACACCGGCGAGATCGCCGACACCCTCAACTACAGCGAACGCACCGTGAAGAACGTGCTCCACGAACTCACCACACGCCTCCAACTCCGCAACCGCTCACACGCGGTGGCGTACGCCGTACGGGAAGGACTGATCTAGGCGTCAGTTGCCAGCCGTGCGTGGAGGTGGGAGTCGTGGCGGCGGCCGGTGGCTTCGACGTAGTAGTCGCGCATGGTGCCTTCGAGAAGGAAGCCGGCGGCCGAGGCGACTCGGCAGGAGCCCTCGTTGATCAACGCGTGGTCGAGGGACAGCCGGTGCAGGCCAAGTCCGTCTGGGGCGAAGGCCCAACCCGCAGCCGCGTTGAGCGCGCGGGTGGCGATCCGGCGACCGCGGGCCGCCGGGCTGACCCAGTAGGCGCAGACTGCCTGGTCGGGGATCCGGTTCACGTCCCGGAGGGTGACCGAGCCCAGCAGTTGATCCGAAGCAGCATCGACGACCGCGAAGACCGCGTTTCCGCGCGACCAGCTGTCGATCCGGGTTTCGAGCCACTTGGCCGCGCGCTGAGGAGCCGGGGTCCGGAGTACCGCAGTACCGGCTGTCCAGCGGAGGATGCCGGGATCCTCCAGCGCGACCGCCACAGCCGGTTCGTCGCCGACCGTGAACGGGCGCAGCACCAGCTCGTCGACCGTGAGCCGACGAGCTTCCAGCGCTGGCAAGTCCTACTGCTTGTGGGGCTCGTTGACGTGCATCATCGGCGCCAGATGCGCGTGCGCGCCGAGCTGCTGTACGCCGGTGACGAGCCCGCCGGCCAGATCACCGGTGGCGAACGAGGTCTGCATCGCGAGCGCGGCCAGGCCTGCCTCGGTGTCGGACAGCTGACGCCGCGCCTGCGCACCGGTGACGATCTCCAGCCGGCGACCGGCCGGGTCGACGTACACCAGGACGCTGTGGTCCGGGTCCGGCAGCTCGTTCAGCAGTTCGAGGGCGAACGGGCGGGTCTCGGAGTCGGCGCCGCCGACGTACACGGAGAAGTGCAGCCCCGAGCTGGCCTCGGCGTTGCGGACCGCGCGCTCGATGTCGTAGAGCTGGTCCGGGGTGAATGCGTCACCAGCTGGCACTTGCGCCTCCGGTCGTCCGGGCGACACCGGTGGCGGTGGTCGCGGGGGTGTTGCCGGCCGGCAACTCGGGCAGGTTCGCCGGGTTCGGCTTCAGCGGCTCGGGGCCGCCGATCCAGACCGGCGGAGCCCACCAGGACAGGCCCGGACGGTAGCGCGGACCACTCGCGATCGAGGACGCGAACACGAGCAGCGCCACCACCGCGACGACCAGCGCGGGGATGCCGACGAACACCAGCAAGGTGTGGCCGGAGAGCAATGGAGTCACGACCAGAAGACTAGCCCCACGCCTCTGTGCCTGCCCCAAGACCCCAGGACAGGCACAGAGTTCGTACTACGTGCGCTCAGCAGCGCCGCAGCTGCTTCTTCAGCAGCCGCCGCAGTTGTAGTACGTGATGTCCCAGTGGCTGCCTTCGTCGGCGTAGATGTTGCCCGACGCAGCCTGCCACTGCGCATAGCCGTCAGCTCGGTTGGCGATCCGGGTGAAGTTGTTGTGGATGTAGTTCCCGACGCAGGTGTACTTGCTGATGTCCACCTTGTAGCCGTTGTAGTGGCTGTAGGTCCCGGAGGCGTGGCCGACCTCGGTTCCACCGGTGATGTTGATCGCGCACCCACTCGCCTGCTTCAGCGTGCGGACGCCGTACGCCGTGCTCTGGTTGATCTGCTCGAACGAGGTGCACGTCGAGTTCGACCGGGTCGTGCACCCGCCCGACGAGGACCAGGTGATGCCGGCGGCGCGGAAGATCGACTCGGCCTGAGCCTGGGTCAGTTTGGTGACGGCCGACGCCTGCTCGATCGCGATCACGCCGGGCAGCAGCCCGACGATCAGTGCGACGACGGGCACGACGACGCGGCGGAGAACGGATTTCATGGGCGGCACTCCTTGAAACGTTGGGGCGGAAGGTTTCAAGGAGTGCCTTGCCCAGGAAAATTACTAACCAAACCTGACATCCGAGCACTGGTAGAAGGCGTTCGCCGTGTCGGCGATGGTCCAGACCGCCAGGATCATGTGCCGGCCGCTCCGGTTCGGCAACCGGCCCGAGTGCGACACCTCCGTCCCCGGCCGGGCACCGTTGAACGGCACGGTGAGGAACGGCACGAGCTCGAGCTGGGCCCGGGTGAGCGGCTGATTCGGGCTCCAGTTCGCCTTCGTGACGTAGTACTTGAAGTCGGTGGTGGCGTGGGCGGCCGTCAGATGCCACCGGAAGGTGTAGGTCGCACCAGAGGTCAGCGCGGTGGCCGGCCAGGCACCGTTGCGCTGATCGTCCAACTGGGCGAACTGGGACAGGCCTGCGGAGCAGAGCTTGCCATCAGCCGGTCCGGCACCGGGGAAGCCCTTGGGCCCTTCGGTGCTCTGCGGCTCGTACTGGATCTGACCACAGTTCTGGACGACCCGGTCCGCGCAGAACTTGGCGCGGCTGGTCGGCGAGGTGGTGTAGCCATGGCCGTAGGCGAGCGGGATCGACGTGCTGACTGTCAGCGCCAGGGCGCCGACAGCGATTCCGGCCATGCTGAGTTTGCGTGTTCGCTGCATGCGGACACTCCTTCTTCTTCCCGTGGTGCGTGGGGGCGGCAGGAATGGAAGGAAGGCGCCTTCGGTGGCAATAGATAACAACCGTTCGAATCTATTGTCAACGGCTCAGCCCCGGATTTTCTGACTTTCCGTGATCTCAGCAGCACGGACCGCGACAGACACGATGGGTGACCACGCTCACCGGCGCCGCCGGCAGTAGGTTTCATTTCTGGTCTATGCCGCAGCTCGGCCGAATGAGCGTAGCGAGCCGTTCAAATACCCAGGAAATAACAAACTGAACAATTCTCCACAATGTATTTCGTTCACAGTTAATACTGTCGCGAAACAATTCGAAGGCTACCTCAGGACACCGTCACACAATCGGCCCCAAACGGTCACGCTGCGTGATTACGCTGGTCAGAGGCGTCCCAGCAGGTCAGGTAGAGGCCGGAGAAAAACCAGGTGAACAAGGGATGGCATCCCTGATATGGGCGCTCAAAGGTGCAATCCAAACGCCCGGATGATCACCTTCAGGGTGTTGCCAACGCAACTTCAGGACAGTCGAATACTGGTGACATCACCCCCGGCGAAAGGCAGGGTCAAGGCATCGAGAAAACCACGACCAAGCTGGGGGAAACACCATGAAGAATGTCCTCACCACCGCCCGAATTGCCATCGTCGCGACCGCTGTCCTGCTCGTCGGGGCCGGCGCCACCCTCTCCTCGGCCGTCGCCGACCACGGCACCGGCACCCCCGCCACCGTCTCGGTGGCCGGTCCGGACCGGCCGGGCTGCATCGGTTGCTGGGAATAGCCGGAACCGATCGAGCCGAGACGATGATGATCAGGTTCCAGCTCCTCGGCCCGATCGAGGTCACCCGGGGCGGTGAGCGCCTCGCCCTCGGCGGGTCCAAGATCCAGACCGTCCTGGCCACGCTGCTGCTCAGCCGTGACCAGGTGGTGTCGGACTCGACGGTCTCCGAGATGCTCTGGCGGGGGAAGTTGCCGAGCACCTCCAACGCCCAGATCCAGACCTATGTCTCCCGGCTGCGGAACCAGCTCGGTCCTCAGGTCGAACTGGTCCGCCAGCGCGGCGGGTACCTGCTGCGGGCCCCGGGCGCGTGGGTGGACCTGGACGAGTTCCACGCCCACGCAACGACCGGCCACGCCGCACTCACCGGCGGCCGGTACGCCGACGCGGTGACCTCGCTGCGCTCGGCGCTGGCCCTCTGGCGCGGTCACGCGCTGGTCGGTGCCACCGAATACCTGGCCGCGATCGAGCAGCCAGGGCTCGACGAAGCCCGTCTCGCCGCCGGTGAGGCGCTGATGACCGCCGAACTGGCCCGCGGCAACCACCACCGGGTGGTCTCCGAACTGGCCGCGATGGTCAACCAGCACCCCTTCTCCGAACGCGTCCGCGGACTGTCGATGCTCGCGCTCTACCGCTGTGGCCGGCAGGCCGAGGCGTTGTCGACGTACGACGCCTGCCGCCGGCACCTGGCCGAAGAGCTCGGCATCGACCCGGGTGAAGAGCTGAAGGATCTGCACCAGGCGATCCTGGAGCAGAACGCCGACCTCACCGCCCCGCCAGTGGTCGAGGTCGTCACCCGGCCGACGCCGACAGCGCCGGCCCAGCTCCCACCCGCACCCAGCGACTTCACCGGCCGTACTGCCTTTGTCGACCGACTCGACTCCGTACTTCGGGCCGGCGGCGGTACGGCGGCAGTGGTCGGCCTGGCGGGGACCGGCAAGACCGCCCTTGCCTTACACGTCGCGGATCGCATCCGTTCCGAGTTCCCGGACGGACAGCTTTATCTGGACTTGGCAGGGAGTACGCCGGATCCGATGGAGCCGTCCACCGCACTCGCCGAACTGCTGCACTCCTTGGGAGTGACCGAAGCCGAGTTGCCGGCGGGTCCGTCCGAACGCACGCAGCTCTTCAGGCACTTGGTGGCTGGGCGACGGCTCCTCGTAGTACTGGATGATGTCGCCGATGAGCACCAGGTTCGCTGGTTGCTGCCAGGTGGCGGGAAGAGCAGTGTGTTGCTGACGTCGCGGGCTCGGCTGGCCGCGCTGGAAGGCGCGACGCGGATCAAGCTCGGTGGATTCAGTACTGCGGAAGCTGTGCGACTGCTGGATTCGCTGGCCGGTCCACGGCACGGGTCCGACTCGCCGGTCGCCGTACGACGGTTGCTAACGGCAACTGGCCGGCTGCCGCTGGCGATCCGGGTGGTCGCTGCGCGGCTCGCGGCGAATCCTGATCTCACGGTGACGCAGTTGGTCGGCCGGTTGAGCTATGGCTTGCAGCCGTTCGACCAGTTGCGGCTGGGCGATCTGGATGTCGGCGAGCGGATCGAAGCGTCGTACGAACAACTCTCGACGGCACGGCGGCGGGCGCTGCGGTTGATGGCGATCGGGCTGACCGGCGAGTTCTCGGTCTGGCATACCGCAGTACTGCTGGATGCTCCGTTGGCCCAGGTACACGATCTGCTGAACGCGTTGGCGGAACGGCATCTGGCCGAGGTCAGCGACAGCCGGATCGGGCAGCTCGACCTCTACACGATCCATCCGCTGGTCCGCGCCTACGCCAGAGAACGCGCCCTCGCCGAGGAAGCCCCCCACGAACGCGGCGCCGCCCTCGAACGCATCCACCACACCCCCCACACCTGGCAATCCGCCGCCTAAGTACCAACAACCCAAGCCACCGTTCATCCAAGAGAAGTGGGGTTTCATGACCACCTGGCTTGTTCGCCTTGATCCACCCCTCGACGCGACCGGGCCACGCGTTGCGGTGAAGGATGCGATCGACGTCGAAGGTCTGCCGACCACCGCGGCCTGCCCGGCGGTCGGCGACGACGCCCAGCCCGCTCTCGCCGATGCACCGGTCGTCGCACGAGCCCGCGCGGCAGGAGCGGTCTTCGTGGGCAAGACCAACCTGACCGAGCTGTGTCGCCCGCCGGACGGGGTCAACCCGTGGACCGGTACGCCGCGCAACCCGCTCGACCGCTCTCTGGTCCCGGGTGGATCCTCGAGCGGCTCAGGCGTGGCGGTGGCCAACGGCGAAGCCGACATCGCGATCGCCACCGACACCGGCGGTTCCAGTCGCCTCCCCGCCGCCTGCTGCGGAGTAGCCGGCCTGAAAACCACCACCGGCCGACTCCCCCTCGACGGCGTCTTTCCCTTCGCCCCAACCATGGACACGATCGGCGCGATCGCCTCAAACGCGAGTGGCCTCGCCCAGGCAATGTCCCTGCTCGAACCAGGCTTCGAGCTCACCCCGTACGACGGGGCGATCGGCCGGCTCCGGCTGCCCGAGATCACCATCGACCCCGCCATAGATCAAGCCGTGGACGAAGCCCTGGCAGCCTCCGGCCGCGTGATCATCGACGTACCGCTGACCGGCTGGCTCCGCGCCGGTGTCGCCGCCGGCCTGATCATCAACGCCGAGGGCTACCAGGCCCACCAGCACCTGCTCGACGGCGGCCGGATGAGCGACCGGGTCCGCGACTGGATCACCCGCGGCAAATACCTCGACGACGAAATGATCACCGACGCCCGCGAACTGGGCCGCCAGTTCCGCACCCAGCTGGACATCTTGCTGAACCGGTACGGCGTACTCGCCCTCCCCACGATGATCAGCGCACCGCCCAAACTCGGCGAAGAATCCCGCTACGACTTCACCGCCCTCACCGCCCCCCTCAATCTCACCGGCCACCCCGCCGTAGCTCTCCCCATCGCCGGCCCCGGCCCAGTCCCCCCATCCCTCCAACTAGTCGGCCCCGCCAACTCCGAGCCCCACCTACTCTCCCTAGCCACCACCTTCCACCAGTAGCCCCGTCCCCGCGAGGCTCCTACATCCGCTTCGCTCCCCACCCCCCAGCTACGGACTCCTACGTTCGCCCGCACGCTGCCTCGCCCCTCAGTCAACCCACGCCACCTCGACGCATGACCGGGCCGGAGTCGGGCCGTGTGTGGGCTCTACCTTCGGCTGAGCGCGGCGGCGATCGGGGTGAGCTTTGCGATGAGTTCGTCGAGTTCGTCGGCGCTCAGCACGTCGTAGGGCGGAGCTGCCAGCTCGTCGGTCAGGTCCTCGATCCGCTGTCTGATCGTCCGGCCAGCGTCGGTGAATCCGCCGGTGGCATCCACGAGGCCGCGGCTGCGGAGCCCGTCGACGACAGCGGCCAACTGGGCCTTCGGGAGGTGGTGGGTCCGGCTGAACTTCTCCGCCGGCGTTCCGATCGAGAGCGCGGTCAGGACGTGCGCCTCGGTGCCACCGATGCCGTGGGCAACGAGTAGGGCGTTGTGGCCGTCCCCGCGATACTCCCGGAGCAGCGTCGCCGCATGCCAGAGCCTGGCGACCGGCTCCTCGGGGACGTCGAGTGCCCGGAGTCCGGCGTACAGCGGCCTGCCCTCGGTCGGCGGGCTGACAGCTGCCCGGGTGAGGAGCTCGGCGACCCGCACCAGATCAGCAGAGTCGGCGAGTCCCCCGATCCTCTGCCGAAGCGTGGCGGCGCTACCACGCTCGCGCACAGCGATCGCCTCCGCGGGCGTCGTCTTCCCTCACACCCACGGGATGTGCCGCGCAACCTCCCCTTCGGCAAAGTTGTAGAAGACCGCATGTACCACCTCAGCCGACACCAACCCCAGCCGACCAGGCAAGCCCTTCCTCACCAGACACCTCCCGTCGGTCGGTACGCCCTTCTATGGTTGACGGCATGACAGGGGCAGGGACGGGCAAGGTGCTGTGGCATTTTGTGATGTCGTTGGACGGGTTCATCGCGGGGCCGAACGCTGACGCAGTTGGATGGATGAGTGGGGCGACCTTCCGGCCTGGAGTGGATGCGGAGTACGCCGGCAAGATCGGCGCCGTAGACTGACGAGTCGCGGCGCGAGGGTGGCGGGGTGACCTTCCTGGACTGCGATGTCACCGAGGCGGTCCGGATCGCGAAGGACGCGGCGGGCGGGAAGGACGTCGTGGTCTTCTCGGCGGACATCGGCCGGCAACTCCTGGAGCGCGGCCTGCTCGACGAGATCGACCTGCACGTCGTCCCGGTCCTCCTCGGCGAAGGCACCCGCCTGTACGAAAACCCCGGCGGTACTCCGATCCGGCTGGACCTCTTGGACAGCGACGACCCAACAGCCACTGTCGACGTCCGGTACCGCCCCCGCCGCTAGCAGAGACCCCGGGCGCGGGGGGATGGCGCCCGCGGTCTCTTGGAGGGACGTCAGCGGATCATGACGTGGGAGTCGGCGGGGCGGAGGTGGCGGGAGGTGCGGAGGTCTCGCATGGAGAAGGTTCGTTGGAGCCAGCGGTCGCGGCCGTCGTAGCGCGGGGTGAAGCTGGTGCGGCCGTGGACCGAGACGCGGTTGTCGACGATGGCCAGGTCGCCGGCTTCGAGGTAGATGGTGTCGGCGGTGGCGGCCAGGGTGCGTTGGAGTTCGCGCATTGCCTCGACCGCGTCCGGGCCGAGCGGCTTCGTGGCGGCGAAGTCGACCAGCATGTCCGGGTCGTCGGGAGCACCGCTGAGGATGCTGTGCGGCTCGGTCAGCTGGCCGCCGTCACCGAACGAAGGCGGCGGGGACGTGATGTAAATCGGCCGGAACAGCGCCTCGACACACTCCTTGCTCAGCTTGTCGAGCGCCTTGCGAATGCAGGACACCCGCAGCCCGGCGACCTTCTCGTGATCGGCGCGCAGACAGAGCAGCAGCACGTAGTCGGGCTTGTGGGCGTGGAACGCGTTCTCGTTGTGGAACGAGAGCATCACCGACCCCTCGTTACCCTGAAAAGCTTCGCTCCCCGGAACCGGTACGACGTCATGCACCAGCGCACCCGACTTCTCCGCCAAATAGGCAGCCGGGTCACCCAGCCCACTCGCAACCAGAGTCAGCAGAGCGGCCGGAACGGTCCCCTCCTTCTGAATCGAGCCGCTGAACGCAGGAGTGTCCGGAATCGTGTCGGGATCCACCGGCAACCCGCGGACCAGGAAGGCTCCGCCGGCACCTGAGTCGCGGCGGAACTCCGCGAGCCCCTTCCGGAGTACGGCGGGCAGGTCGTGGTAGCCGTCCCGGGCAGCGTTCAGCCAGGCATCGGAGTTGACCCAGCCGTCGCCGTCGGACACGACCCGGCGGGCGACCTGCTCGGCCAGTTCGTGCTCGTCCGGGCCGAGGATCACCGGACCCGCGGTCCTGGCGTCGAATACTTGTTGCAACAGCGAGTTCATCGTGCACTCCTTAAAGGATCTTCATCTGGGGTCACGCAGCAGGTGGTTGAAGTGCCGGTCAGTCGCCGTAACCACCCCACTCGACCAGCAGCCGGTCCTGCTCGGCCTGGCTGACCGTGCCGAGTTCGGCGATCGGACCGGCGTCCGGAGCCGTCAGTTCCTGCAGCAGCTCGATGTAGCGGCGCAGGTGGTCTTCGGTCTCGGCCCGGCTGAACGCGTCCGGCCGGGAGTCGAGGTTCAGCTGGAAGCCGTCCTCGCCCGGGAACACGCTGAGCCGCAGCGCGAAGTGGGTGTCGTCGCGGGCGTCGATGTGCACCAGCCGGATCCCGTTCACCGACAGCTTCATCACGCCGGCGTCGATCGGGTAGTTGAAGAACACGACCGTGCTGTCGAACAGCGGGCTGAGTCCCGCACCGGCGAGGATCTCGCTGGTGCCGAGCTGGTGGTGGTCGGACAGCGCGGTCTGCTCGTCCTGGAGTCTGCCCAGGAACGCTTCCACGTCGTCGTCGGAGCGGGTCCGGACGCGCACCGGAATGGTGTTCACGAACAACCCGACCATCTGCTCGATCCCGCTGATCTCCGGCGGCCGGCCCGACACCGTCGTACCGAACACCACGTCGTCGCGGCCGGTCAGCCTGGAGAGCAACAATCCCCAGGCCGACTGGATGACGGTGTTCACCGTGACGCCGGTACGCCGAGCCAGCGCGCCAACCGCCTCACCCAGCGAAGGATCCAGGTGCTCCGTTACCCGCTCCGGCAGCACCGCGTGCCCTTCGGCAATTCCGGGCGCGACCAGTGTCGGCTCGGAAAGCCCTGCCAGCGCTGCGCTCCAGGCCGTCCGGTCGCCCTCGAGGTCCTGCTCCGCCAGCCACTCCAGGTAGTTCGTGTACGCCGCGACGCGGGGCAACTCGGTGCCGGCGTACCCGGCGAAGAGTTCGCGCAGCAGCACCGGGATCGACCAGCCGTCGAGCACCAGGTGGTGGTTCGTCAGCACCAGCCGGTGCAGCTCCGGACCGAGCTTGATCACCACGAACCGCAGCAACGGCGGCCGCTCGGGATCGAACTTGGTCAGCTGCTCGGCCTCCAGCAGCCGCAGTACTTCGGCCTCCTGGGTCAGCTCGTCGAGCGCGCTCAGGTCGACCTCGGTCCACGGCACGTCGAGCTTCTCGTGCACGACCTGCAACGGGTTGCCGAGCGCGTCGTGGGTGAAGCCGGCCCGCAGCGTTTCGTGCCTCGCAAGCAGGTTGTCGGCGGACTGATGCAGAGCCGGTACGTCGAGTTGGCCCTCCAGGTCCATCCAGATCCGGCCGGTGTAGAGGTCGATCCCCTCCCCCTCCAGCAGGGAGTAGTAGAGGAAACCCTCCTGCAGTGAGGTGACGGGGAGAAGCGACTCCAGGTCGGGGTGCTTCGCCTCGAGCAGCGACAGCCGCTCCTGGTCGATCTTCACCAGCGGGAAGTCGGACGGTGTGTGCCCGGAGACCTCCGCCGCGACGAGTTCGCCGAGCGCGTCCCACCAGAGCTGGGCGAGCTGGTCGATCTCGTACGACGTGAGTACGCCGTCCGCCCAGGTCCATTCGGCCTTCAACTGTGGGCCGTCCGGACCGTCGAGCACCATCGCGTTCAACTCGATCGCGTGGTTCATCGGCATCCGCGGGTCAGCACCCGGGATCAGCCCCGCGCCACCTGGCACGAGCGACCAGTCCTTCGCCGCCGGCGACTCCACCCGCCCGAGATAGTTCACGATCAGTTGCGCGCGACCGCTCTCGCTCTCCGCCGTCCGCCCTTCCTTCAACTTTGTTGCTGTACGCAACTCTTCTTTGACGGCCTTCAGCGTCTTCCCCGGGTCGTCGTCCACGGCGGTCAGCCGAACCGGCGTGACCTCGGTGAACCAACCCACGGTCCGGGAGACGTCAAGCCCCGGTACGGCGTCGCGGCCGTGCCCTTCGAGGTCGACCAGCACCGACTCGTGCCCGCGCCACCGCTTCACCGCCAGCGCGAGACCAGCGAGCAGGACATCGTTGATCCCACCGTGAACCGCTTGGCTCACCTTGGTGATCAGCGGGCTGGTCTCGGCCGTCGGCAGGACAAGCTCGATTCGTCCCGCGTTACCGACGACGTCGGAAGCTTCCAGGGGCCGGCTGCCCAGCAAAGGCTCAAGGGACCGACGATGGGGGACACGCCGGGTAACAAGGGACCAATGATCATCGGAGGGGTTGGGGGGTGTGGGCAGGTGGGTGGTCCAGGTGGGGAAGGAGGTGGGGACGGGGGGGAGCGCCTCGCCCTGCCAGGCGGCCAGGAGGTCTGGGAGGAGGATGCGCCACGAGACACCGTCTACCGAGAGGTGGTGAACCAGCACGAGCAGTCGGCCCGACTTGGACGGGCCGGCGTCGAACCAGACCATCTGCAGCATCGTTCCGTCGTACGGCGCCAACCGCTCTCGCGCAGCCTCAGCCGCTTCGACTTGAGCCGCATCCAACTCGGCAGCGCTCAGTCCCGCGATGTCAACCCGGGTCACCAGCGCAGCCGCATCCACCGATCCGACAGCTCGCGACTCCAACTGCCAGGGCGAACCTTCCCGTACTACGAACCGCAGCGCGTCGTGGTGATCCACCACCTTCTGCAGAGCCCCGGTCAACCGCTCCAACCCAAGCTCCGCAGGCACCTGAACAAGCACCGACTGGTGGAACCCCGACCAAGCATCGCCGGTTGCCGCAAGAGCAGTCTGAAGCGGAGTCAACTGCACAGGACCCACCTCTGCATTACTCACACTGACAACTGAATCCACACTTGCCACCGCGGCGAGCTTGGCGACCGTTTGGTGGCGGAAGACGTCTCGCGGTGTGAAGGTCAGGCCGGCCTTGCGGGCTCGGCTGACTAGCTGGATGGACATGATGCTGTCGCCGCCGAGGTCGAAGAAGCCGTCGTCGACGCCGACCTCGGCAAGACCGAGGACCTCGCAGAACAGGCCGCGGAGGAGCTTTTCGGCCGGCTTTTGTTCGATGGTCTGGTCGACCGTCGTGACGGCGGCGAGCTTTGCGACTGTCTGGTGGCGGAAGACGTCTCGCGGGGTGAAGATCAGGCCGGCCTTGCGCGCCCGGCTGACCAGCTGGATCGACATGATGCTGTCGCCACCGAGCTCGAAGAACCCGTCCTCCGGTCCGACCAACTCGATGCCCAGCACCTCGGCGTACAGGCCGGCGAGGGTCTGCTCGATCGAACTGCTCAGCACCGATCGCGATACCGACACAGGGGCAGCCGGTGCGGGGAGGGCGGCGCGGTCGAGTTTGCCGTTGGGTGTCAAAGGCAACGAGTCGAGCGGGACGATGGTGCTCGGGACCATGAACTCCGGCAGCGACTCGGCCAGGTAGTCCCGCAGGTCGGCATCGGAGGTGGCGACGACGTAGCCGACCAGGCGCTTGTCCCGGACGACGACCGCAGCGTGCTGGACCGACGGGTGCGCAGCCAACGCCGCCTGGATCTCGCCGAGTTCGACGCGGGCGCCGTTCAGCTTCACCTGATCGTCGACGCGGCCGAGAATCTCCAGCCGGCCATCGGTCGTCCAGCGAACCTGGTCGCCGGTGCGATAGACCCGACCGTCGGAACGGAAGGGATCCGGAATGAACCGCTCCGCAGTGAGTTCCGGCCGCCGCAGATACCCACGAGCAACGCCGGCACCACCGATGAACAGCTCACCAGGAGACCCAGTCGGCACCACAGCCAGCTCTTCGTCCAGCACGTAGAGCCGCACGTTGTCGTGCAGTCCGACCTGCCCTTCCACCGAAGCGATCGGCACCCGGTGCAGCCCCTCCAAAGCTGAAGCAGTGACCCGCCAAGCAGTCGAGTCGATCGCAGCCTCGGTCGGTCCGTACTGGTTGTAGAACTCCACCCAAGGCAACCGCTCGAGCACCTGCCGAGCCAGCGACACCGGCAACTCCTCGCCACCGGACAGCAGCACCCGCAGCGAAGTGCACTCCTCCAGCCCACCCTCGGCGAGCATGACTGCCAGCATCGACGGCACGAAGTACACCTGCGTGACCTGCTGCTTCTTGATGGTCTCCCGCAGGTACGCCGTATCGAGGTGCCCGCCAGGCTTGGCGATCACCAACCGCGCGCCCTGACTCAACGGCCCGAAGATCTCACCGACAGAAACATCGAAGCCGGTCGGAATCTTGACCAGAACAGAGTCCTCCGGCGTGTACCGGAAGTACGCCCGCTGCGTCCAGTGGAACCGGTTGACCGCACCGCGGTGCGTCGCCAGCACCCCCTTCGGCCGCCCGGTCGACCCGGACGTGTAGATCAGATAGGCGACGTCATCCGGTCCAGCCCCAGCCGGCAAGTCGTCAGCAGACGCAGAGGCCCAGTCAGCAGAGTCGATCAGTACGACGTACGCGTCGGTCGCCGGCAGGTCGCCGACGAGATCCGACCGGCTGATCACGAACGACGCCTCGGCATCCTCGACCAGGTAGGCCAGCCGGCTAGCCGGGTAGTCCGGGTCGAGCGGCAGATACACGCCACCCGCCTTCAGCACCGCCAGCGCAGCGATGACCAGACCAGCGGACCGATCCACATGGACGCCGACCACCACATCGGGTGCGACCCCCAGGCCGCGGAGGTGCCAAGCGAGTCTGTTCGCCTCGGCATTC
This sequence comes from Kribbella sp. NPDC006257, assembly GCF_040613535.1. NCBI lineage: Bacteria > Bacillati > Actinomycetota > Actinomycetes > Propionibacteriales > Kribbellaceae > Kribbella > Kribbella sp. NPDC006257. Next base: position 190,626 of record NZ_JBEXSJ010000013.1, on the reverse strand, counting down.
AGCTCGGCATAGGTCAGCGACGTGCCGTGGTCTTCCAGAGCAACAGCGGACGGCGTCCGGACAACCTGACGCTCGACCAGCTCAGAAATTGTCGACCAATCGATCTCACGATCAGTTTCATTGCGTCCGGCAACCAGCAGCTCGCGCTCGGCAGCCCCGATCACCTCGAGCGCACCGATCCGCTGATCCGGCGCCTCGGCGACCTGCCGCAATACCTGACCGAACCGCTCGACCAGTTGCTCAGCGGTCCCGCGGTCGAACAGATCCAGGGCGAACTCCAGATGACCGGAGAGCCCGTCCACACCCTCACGGAGCGCGAGCTGCAGATCGAACTGTGCGATCCCCGAGTCCACCGGAGCGTGCGACACCGTCAGACCAGGCAGCTCAACCGCAGCCGGGTCGTCGCTCTGGTACGGCATCATCACCTGGAACAACGGGTGCCGAGCAGTAGAGCGGGCCGGGTTGACGATGTCGACCAGCCGGTCGAACGGCAGGTCCTGGTGCGCGTACGCCGACAGGTTCGTCTCCCGCACCCGGGCCAGCAGATCCTCGAAAGTCGGGTCGCCGGAGGTGTCGGTCCGCAGTACGAGCGGGTTGACGAACATACCGACCAGATCGTCGAGGGACTCATCGGTGCGACCCGCGTTCGGCGTACCGATCGGCACGTCGGTGCCGGCGCCGAGGCGTGTGAGCAGTGTCGCGAAGGCGGCCTGCAGAAGCATGAACAGGCTGACATGGTTGGCCTTGGCAAGCGCCGACAGCTCGGCATACAAGTCCTCAGGCACGGAAACCGGCACGACGTCGCCGCGGTTGCTCGCGACGGCCGGCCGGGGCCGGTCGGTCGGGAGTTCCAGCTGGTCGGGCAGGCCGGCGAGCTGGTCGGTCCAGTAGTCGATCTGCTGGCGGGCACGGCTGTCCGGGTCGTTCTCGTCCCCGAGCAAGTCGCGCTGCCATTGCGCATAGTCGGCGTACTGCACCGGAAGCGGCGTCCAACCAGAAACCTCGCCAGAGACGCGCGCCGCGTACGCCGTGGCGATGTCGCGCGCCATCGGCGTCGTCGACCAGCCGTCGCACGCGATGTGGTGCAGCGTGATCAACAGAACGTGCCGGTCTGCAGCCAGAGCGAACAGAGTCGTCCGCAGCGGCGTCTCGACACTCAGGTCGAACGCATAGCCCGCACCCTCATCCAGACGCGCAGCCAACTCCTCCTCGGCAATGTTTGCTACCGGCAACGGAACGTCAACCGAGTCCAGGACGACCTGATACGGAGTTCCGTTGTCATCGGCAAAGATCGTCCGCAGCGTCTCGTGCCGCTCGACCACATCGGCCAGCGCAGCCCGCAAGGCCTCCACATCGAGCACGCCGTCGAGCGAGACAGCGAAGGCGTTGTTGTACGTTGCCGACGGGCCCTCGAAGCGGTTCATGAACCAGAGCCGGCGTTGCGCGAACGACAGCGGCACCTGCTCCGCCCGCTCGCTCACCTGGATCGGCGGCCGCGCCGCGGTCACGCCGTCGAGTTGCGTCGACAGACCAGCGACGGTCGGGTGCTCGAACAGCGCCCGGACCGACAGTTCCGCACCGAGAGTGGCGCGGATCCGGCTCATCAGCCGGGTCGCCATCAGCGAGTTGCCGCCGAGTTCGAAGAAGCTGTCGTCGATACCGACGCGGACCAGGCCGAGCAGTTCGGCGTACAGGCTGCAGAGCACCTCCTGCTCGGGCGTCCGCGGACCGCGGGACGTGGTGAGCGAGGAGAAGTCGGGTTCCGGGAGTGATTTGCGATCCAGCTTGCCGTTCGGCGAGACCGGCAGGTCGTCGACCTCCATCACCAGGCTCGGCACCATGTACTCCGGCAGCCGCTTAGCCACCGCGTCGCGCAGAGCAACCGGGTCGAGCCCTCCGCCAACCACGTAGGCAACCAGTCGCTGGTCCCCGGTGGACGACTTGTGCACGATCACCGCGGCCTTCGCCACGCCGGCCTGCTGCAGCAGCGCGGCCTCGATCTCACCGAGCTCGATCCGGAAACCGCGGATCTTCACCTGGTCGTCGGCCCGGCCGAGGTACTCCAGGACGCCGTCGGTGTTCCACCGCACCACGTCACCACTGCGGTACATGCGGCTACCCGGTACGCCGTAGGGGTTGGCCACGAAGCGCTCGGCGGTCAGGCTCGGGCGGTTCAGGTACCCACGGGCCAGCTGAACGCCGGCCAGATAGAGCTCTCCTACGAAACCAGGCGGCACTGGGACGAGGTTGTCGTCGAGCACGTAGACCTGGGTGTTCCAGACCGGCCGTCCGATCGGCACCGCGCCGGCGGGCGTCTCGTCGCCCGGCGCAAGCCGGTACTCGACGGAGCCGACGGTCGCCTCGGTCGGTCCGTACTCGTTGACGATCGTGACGTCAGGGTGCGCCTCCCGCCACTCGGTGAGCGCGGAACCCGGCAGGTTCTCCCCGCCGAGCAGCAGCGAGCCACTGCCGAACCGGTCAGCCGAAACGCCTTCCAACAAAGCCATGTGACTAGGCGTCGCCTTGACGAAGGTCAACGGCTCGTCCACCCCGACCACACCGTCATCGAGCGATCCGAGCTGGACACAACCGCCCCGGACCAGCGTCCCGAAGATCGACGTGACGGTCAGGTCGAACGACACCGGCGTATGCAGCAGCGCCTGCCCGTCGAGACCGTCGTACCGCTCCGCCGAGTAGCGCAGATACTGCCCGAGCGCCCGGTGCTCGACGACCACGCCCTTAGGCTTCCCGGTCGATCCGGACGTGTAGATCAGGTACGCCGGACTGCTCGGCGAAATCTCGACCTGCGCAGGCTCAGCAGCCTGATCCTTCAATGCCTCAAGCAACAACGTCGGTACGCCGTGCTCGGGTAGCTCGACCGACTCCTCGGTCACCAGCATGGTGGGCCGGGCATCATCCAGCAGATAAGCGATCCGCTCCGCCGGGTAGGACAGGTCGATCGGCAGGTAAGCCCCGCCCGCCTTGATCACCGCGAGCAGAGTCACCAGCAGCTCAGGCTTCCGCGGCAGCGCAACAGCCACGAACCGCTCCGGCCCGACCCCGCGCTGAATCAGCACCCGCGCCATCCGGTCGGCAGCAGCATCCAGCTCTGCGTAGCTCATCCGCCGGTCAACAGAAACAACCGCCGGCTGACCGGGAACGCGAGCCACCTGTGCGGCGAACATCTTCGGCAGCGTGCTCGCGGTCTCACCGGCGTGCTGCCAGTAGGACACGTCGATGGACGCCTCGGTCGGTCCGTACAGGTTGTGCAGCGGTACGTCGGGCAGCTGGAACCGGAAGTCCTCGGCCAGCTCCATCGACAACGCCTCGCCGGAGCAGAACACCCGCCGCATCCCCGTGCAGTCAGCAGCACCCGGATCGGCCAGGAAAGCGGTGAGCATCGACGGCACGAAGTGCACGGTGGTGACGCCCTCGTCCTGGATCAGCTTCGCCAGGTACGCCGGGTCGCGGTGCCCCTCGGGCTTCGCGATCACCAGGCACGCGCCGACCTGGAGACCCCAGAAGAACTCCCAGACCGACACGTCGAAGCCCATCGGCGTCTTCTGCAGCAGCCGATCCGCCGCCTCCAGGCGGTACTCGGCCTGCATCCAGAGCAGCCGGTTGACGACTCCCGCGTGCGGAACCAGCACGCCCTTCGGCCGGCCGGTCGATCCGGATGTGTAGATCACGTACGCCGGGTGCTCGGGCGTCAGCGCGGTCGTCCGGTCCGCGTCGGTCGGGTCGGTGTCAGGTCGCGACGCGACCAGGTCCTCCAGGTGGCTGTCGCTGAGCAGCAACCGCACACCTTCGGGCATGGCGGCCGCGGCGGTCTCGGTGGTGATGACGAAGGCCGGCTCGGCGTCCTCGACGATGTAGGAGATCCGGTCCGCCGGGTAGCTCAGGTCGATGGGCAGGTACGCCGCACCGGTCTTCACCACGGCGTACATGGCGACCAGCAGATCGATCGAGCGCGGCAACGCCAGGCCGACGACCTTCTCCGGTCCGACGCCTTCGCTGATCAGGTGATGCGCGAGTTTGTTGGCCCGGCGGTTCAGTTGGGCGTAGGTCACCTCGGTGCCGTGGTAGCGCAGAGCGACGGCGTTCGGCGTACGGCGTACCTGGGCTTCGAAGAGGTCAGGGAGCGAGCCGCCGTCGAGCGGGACGGAGGTCTGGTTCCAGTCGACCAGGACCTTGCGGCGCTCGTCGGCCGAGACCAGCTCGATCTGGCCGATCGCCAGGTCCGGCTCGGCGACGACGCGCTCGAGGAAGCTGACGAACCGGGTCTGATAGCTGTCCAGGTCGTCGGCGTCGTAGCGGTCCGCGCTGCCGTCGATGTCGACCCGCAGGCCGGCGCCGTCGTCGTACACGGCGATCGCCAGGTCGTCGATCGCACCGTGCGACAGGTTGTGCAGAGTGGTCCGGTGGCCGCCGAACCGCAGGTCGTGGTTGAAGGCCATCACATTGAGCATCGGGCCGGCGATACCACCCCCGTCGGCGGGCAGACCGAGGTCGTGGCGGATGTCTTCCTGGCGGTACCGCTGGTGCTTGAGGGCTGCGCGCAGAGCCTCGGTGACGACCGGGACCAGCTCGGCCATACTCTGCCGCGGCGACACGGGGACGCGCAGCGGCACGTGGTTGGAGAGCATGCCGGGAGTCGCCAGTGAGAGCGCCGTGGTGCGTGCGGTCACCGGCAGGGTGAGGACCAGATCGGTGAGCCCGGTGACACGGTGCAGGTACGCCGCGGTGACCGCGATCGTCCAGATCGACCAGTGCGTCCCTGCCTTGCGGGCAGCCTTCCGCAGTCGGGTCGTGTCGTCACTCGTCAACGCACCCGAGCTGCGCAGCGGTACCTCGTCAGTGCGCTCGCGGCCCGGCGTCTTCCAGCTCAGCCGCGCCGGGTCGGGCAGGTCGGCCAGCTGGTCCATCCAATAGGTGCGGTCGGCAACGAAGGCGTCGGAGCCGCGGTAGTCGCGCTCCTCCTCGATCAGTTGCGTCAGGGTGCCGAACGGGGACGGCCCGAACGGGCGGCCGGCCACCAAGTCGTCGTACAGCGCGGCCAGCCGTTTCGCTACGACGCCACCTGAATAGCCGTCGAAGGTCACGTGATGGCCGCGCTGGTACCAGATCGCCGAAGCGGCGGAGACGGTGAACAGCACCGTCGCGGTGAGGTCGTCGCTGGTCAGGTCGACCGGGCGGGCCAGATCCTCGCGCATCCAGGCGAACGCGGCCTCGCGCGGGTCGGCCTCCTTGCTGACGTCGATGGTCCGGACGATGGTGTCCGCGACCTCGGTGTGCAGCTCCTGGGTGAGGCCGTCGTCGTTGTGCACGGCCCGCACCCGGCAGGCCTCGGCCTCGAGCGCCAGCTGACGCCAGGCCTGCTCGAAGAGGGTGGGATCCACGGAGCCGTGGATCTCCACGCACTCACCGATGGTGTAGCGGTGCCCGGAACGGTCCAGCTGGTGGGCGTACCAGACGCTGGTTTGGGCAGCCGACAGCGGCAGACGGACGATCGAATTCTCAGCCATGGTCCTCATCGCACGTTCGGTGCCGCCGCTTCGGCAGAAGGGCGGGAGAATGGAAAGGTCTTCTTGAATGAATGCAGCCGGACAGGGTTGGTGTTAGACGCGGACGCTGGCGGGCCGCATGTCGGTCCAGCTGCTGTTGATGAAGTCGACGCAGGCGGCCCGCTCGCTGCGGTCCAGCGCGACATTCCAGCCGGCCGGTACGGCGGCGAACTCCGGCCAGAGCGAGTACTGGCCCTCGTCGTTGCGCAGCACCAGGTAGGTGGCGCTGTCGTCCTCGAACGGATTGGTGCTCACGGGTGTGCTCCCTCGGTGGTGAACGTACGGGCGATCAGGTCAGTGACCAGGCCGGGCACCTCTTCGGTGTAGAAGTGACCGCCAGGCAGGGTTTCGGTGGTGATCCCGGCTGTGGTGTGCTGCGCCCAGTGCTCGGCATCGGCCGCCCCGAAGGTGTGGTCGTCGGAGCCGGCCAGCACGGTGATCGGGCAGCTGAGCCGGGCGCCGGCCTTGTACTGGTAGCTCTCCATCAGCCGGAAATCGGCCTGCAGCATCGGCAGCGCCAGCTCGCGCAGGTCCGGGTCGTCCAGCAGCTCGATACCGGCTCCGCCGAGGCTGCGGATGTAGGTCATCACCTGGTCCTCGGTGTCGAAGCTGATCCCGAGCCGGGTGGCCACCGCGGGCGCCATACGGGCCGAGGCGAACAGGCGGATCGGTCCGTTGCCGCGGGCATCCAGTTGACGGGCGGCCTCGAAGGCGACGGTCGCGCCCATGCTGTGCCCGAAGTACGCGGTCGGTCCTTGGAGCGTCTTGAGCTCCTCGGTGATCCCGTCCACCAGCGCGGTGAAGTCGGTCAGCAGCCGGTCGTGGAAGCGGTCCTGCCGGCCGGGGTACTGGACCGCGACCAGCTCGATGTCCTCGGGCAGCCGGGCAGCCCAGTCACGGTAGGCGCTGGCCGCCCCGCCGGCGTGCGGGAAGCACACCAGACGGAGGGTGGCCTGCGGCCTCGGGGTGTAGGTCCGGAACCAGCTCACGCCGGTGCTCCGATCCTTGCGGCGTCGGACGGCTTGAGGGCGGCCTCGACCGGCGGCACCGAGGTGGCGTCAGGCTGGAAGGCCTCGGCCATCGCGACCGCGATCTTGCGCGGACCGGTGAACGGCTCCCGGGCGTGGCTGGACAGCATGTTGTCCACCAGCAGCAGGTCACCCTGCTTCCAGTCGATCCGGGTCCACTCCTTGCGGTACGCCGCGCGCAGGTGATCCATCACGTCGTCGGGGATCCGGCCGCCGTCGCCGTAGTACGTGTTGGTCGGCAGCTCGTCCTCGGTCAGGAAGGCCAGCAGGCCCTCGCGGATCGAGGCCGGCAGCGTGGTGTGGTGGAAGAAGGTGATGTGGTTGAACCAGACGTGGTCGCCGGTGTCCGGGTGGATCCGGATCGGCTCGCGGACGGCCGTCGTACGGAGGCCGCCGTCGCCGATCCATTCGGTCTTCAGGCCGTTGCGGGCGCAGTGTGCTTCCACGTCGCTGCGGCTGTCGGTGTCGAACACGTGCTGCCAGGCGACGCCGAAGTCCTCGTGGAAGTTGCGGACGACCATCCACTTGCGGCGGGCGAACTCTTCGCGGACGGCCGGGTCGATCGCGTCGTACACCTTGCGGATGTCGGCGAGCGGGGTCGCGCCCTGGGTCTCCGGCTCGATGTCGCAGTAGAAGTAGAGCAGCCGGGGCCACGCGGCCTGGTAGGAGTTCTCGTTGTGCAGGAAGATCTCCTCGGTCGGCGGGTAATCCGTCGAGGTGTAGACGTTGCCCTTGATGGACCGCCGGGGCGACGAGCGCTCCGCGTACTTCAGCGGTTCGCCGGACAGCGCGATGACCGCCTGCTCCATGCCCGCGACGCCGTCGACCTTGCAGTCGCGCAGCATCACGGCACCATGGGTGGTCAGCAGCTTGCGGATCTCGGCGCCGTCGGTGGTCAGCCGCTCGACGATGCCCGGACCGTCCGGGGTACCGGTGATCAGGTACGGCAGCGTGCTCATCTGTCTTCTCTCCTCTGTGGCTTCGGCTTTAGGCGGACATGGCGACGAGGACGCGTCGCGGGCCGGTGAAGGGGCGGCGGCCGTGGCCGACCAGCAGGTTGTCGATCAGCAGGACGTCGCCGGTGTTCCAGTTCACGTCGACGGCGCTGTCCAGGCCGCGGTCACGGATCTGGATCGCCCAGGCGTCCGGGATCGGCGTACCGTCGGCCAGCGTGACCGCCTGCGGCAGCTCCTCGGCCGGCATGATCTGGGCCAGCGCCTGCGCGGTCTCGTCGCCGAGGCCGGCCGGGTGCCACTGGTCGGCCTGGTTGAACCAGACCTCGGTGTTCGTCACCGGGTGCTTGATCGTTGCCGGACGCAACTGGATGATCTTCAGGCCGCCGTCCTTGGTCCACTCCACCTCGGCGGCGGACTCGGCCAGGAAGGCGGTCACCTCGTCGCGGTCCGACGTCTCGAAGCTGTCCTGCCAGCTCTTCCCTAGGCCCATCCCGCCGTGCAGGTTCTGCAGGTAGCGGACGCCGTCGGCGAACGCGTCGGTGATCTCGTCGTCGAGCGCCTCCAGCCAGCGCACCCCGTCCACCACCGGGGTGGCGCCGCCGGTCTCCGCGGCCTGCTGGCAGAAGAACATCAGCCGGGACGGGTAGGAGTGCGCGTAGGAGAGTTCGTTGTGCATCGAGATCGTGAACTCCTGCGGGTACTCCGTGGAGGTGTACACGTTGTCGCCGACCTTGGTCCGCGGCGAGTTGCCATGCACGTAGGCCAGCCGGCCCGGCAGCAGCAGGTCCATCACCGGGTCCAGGTGGTCCGGGTCCACCCCGAAGCCGCGGAACACCAGCGCCTTCTCCTCCACCAGCAGGTCGTCGAGGTCGGTGCGGTCCCGCAGGTACTCGATCAGCCCGGCCGCGCTCGGCGTCACACCGGCCTCGGCGGGCGTGATCACCCGCGGCTCCCACTGCTGCACTGCGCTCATCTGTCCAGCCCTTCCCTGTGTCCTTGGTCAGTTGCCACTCTCGTCAGGGCAGCCATACTTTTTCTCTGCTGCTGTTACGGGGCGCCGTGCAGCGCGGGAACGACGGTGAGGTTCGCGTACAGCCGCAGACAGCCCGGGCTCCGCGAGTCGTTGGCAATCCGCGCCTCGAAGTCGCGGTTGCCGGCCGGAATCTCCTCCACCGGATCCAGTTCGTCCTCATGCCGCACCTCCAACCGATCCCCCGGCCTGAGGAAGTTCCGCAAATACGCCTCAGCCAGCACGTGATGGATGTGAGTCAGATAGGCCCGCCCGGTCACCGCCTTCGTGGCGACCCGGAGTGCCATCCGCCGCCCGGTCGGTGCGCCGCCGGGAACGTAGAGCTCGAACTCGTCAGGCAGCTTCAGACTTCCCGAGAACCGCTCAAGCCCAAGCCCCACAAACCGCTCAGCAGGCTCAGGCCCGATCCAAGCGATAGTCCCGCTACCCGCGACGAATTCAGCAGTGTGGTCTGCCGGTCGTCCTCGGAAGAACAAGGTTTTGGTGAGGTTTCGCCACCAGGCGTCTCGGGTGTTGAGGGGGAGTTGGGTCAGGTAGTCGAGGAGGCCGGTGATGAAGGATTCGCAGTCGACGTCGCCTACTACTGCGATCACCGAGAGGGTGGGTGAGCCTGGTTGGGTGGCGGGTGGGCGGCGGGGTTCCCAGGTGAGCCATTCGATGGGGGTGGCTGCGGGAAGTCCTCGGCGGGCTCGGTCGCAGCGGCGTTGGGAGATGTTGTGGAGGATGATCTGGCGGTCGAGCGGACCGCCGGGTTCGCCGCGCGCGGGAAGTGGCTTGCCGCTCATGCGAGTACTCCTGCCACGAGGTCGCCGGCCCACTGCAGGTGCGGGGCTTCCGGGCGTGATGGGGTAGGTGGGGCGTCCCAGGTGCGCGGGAGTTTCGAGCGGACCAGGTTCGCGACGCGGGCAGCTGAGCGACCGGTGACGTCGACACGGTGTATGACGACTCCGGTGGTCTGCAGCCAGTCGACGGTTCGCAGGTACTGCTCTCGCAGGATCGTCAACCGAGCCGCGGTGACCGACGGACCGCCCAAGCGCTGGGCCAGCTCTACCGCGTCGGCTTCGCCCTCACCACCCAACCGGCGTACGGCCTCGAGTGGATTCACGTCGAGCAGCACAACCACGTCGGGAAGGTTCGCGCGGAACCGGCGGTGGAAGCGGTCGAGCAACCTGTCCAGCGGAAGGTGGTAGAGCGACAACACCTCCTGACCGAGTGCGCGCAGGTCCTTCGGGCAGCCGATCCCCTCGGCCCAGGCTTCGGCCGCTTCCAGTACGTCCGGCTCGATCACGTGCTGCCAGTCGCCTTGAGAAGCGACGGTCGGCGGGCGCTGGATCGGCAGGTGCGCGAGGGTGTCGACCAACGGATGACCGGCGGTCACCAGCGTCTCCGGCTGGTAGGCCTCGACGAGGAAGTGCTCGACCGGCGCGTACGTCGACAGCTGCAGATAGAGCGCGGCTGCTTTCAGCTCAGGCTGGCCAAGCAGCTCTGCCGCGGCAGCCAGCGAATGCAACTTGCGGGAGAGATGCCCGAACGGTGCCCCGGGTGTCTCATAGGGACGGAGTGCGTGAAGCACAGTCACGTCTTGGTCGAGGTAGCCGCCGTCTTGCAGCAGCCGGCAGATCGTCGTACGGCCGGCGCCGTCGATACCCACGACCGCGACCCGGGTCGTGGTTCGGGGCCGGCGCTGAGTCACAGGTCGTGTCATGGGTCTGTCCTCCGCGGAGTCCGTTCTTACCGGACCCCCGACGGTGCCAGCACCGCCCATACATTTCCCTTACTAACAAGCCGAACAGTCCACTCCCAGAACCGGACCGTCTGCCCGGGTGAGGTTCGGCAGCCGCGGATTCCAGCGGTACGTCACCTCACCGAGCAGACGGTTGCTCCGATACAGCACGTCTACCCACAAGAACCCCTTGGCGTGGGTGGGCAGCAGCGGCTTGGTGGCTGTGATCGTGATCGGCGCGATCAACAGCCCGGCGGACTCAGACATGCACTGGCACTTCTTGCTCGGCATCGGACGAGGTCGGCGAACGGAAGCGGTAGGCGGCCACGGCCGCGGCGATGGCGAGCACGGCCATCACGGCGGCGGACGAGAGGACGGTCAGCGTCGTACCGACCGCTCCCAGGAGAAGGCCTGCAGTGAGTGGGCCTAGCGAGTTGGCGCCGGAGGTCACCAGGGAGCTGACGCTGCCCGCTCGGCCCTGCATCTCTTCGGGCGTGATCTGGACCTGGTACACGCCGCCGACGACGTTCATCAGGCCGCCGGCCCAGCTCATCGCGGCGAACAACGCTCCCAGGACGAGCGGGCTGTCGGTGAAGGCGATCGTCGGGATCATCAGGAACCGCAGCAGGAGGGTGCCGACGAAGAGTGTGCTCAGCCCGAAGCGGGCCATGAAGAACGAGGCACACAGGGCACCCAGCAGTCCACCGATACCACTGGCCACACCGATCACGCCGATCGTCGCGACGGACCGGCCGCTCTCGCGGATGATCAGGACCATCGACAGGCTCAGGACCTGGGTGATGATGTTCGTCGCCGAGATCAGTACGAGTGCGCTGCGGAGGAGCCTCTGTCCGTGCATCCAGCGCAGACCTTCGGCCAGTTCCTTGGGAACACTTCGCGGGGCCTGCCGGCGTTCCTTCTGGAACGGGGTCCGGATGGCGAGCAAGGTGAGGAGGGAGAACAGGTGACCGAGGACGGTGACGATGAACGGCATCCACATCGCCAAGGACAGCAACCCCGTTGAGATCGGTTGTCCCAGTAGTCCGGCGCCTTTGCTTCGGGCCTCGTTCTGGGAAAGGGCTGTCGGCAACTGCTTCGGATGAACGACAGCCCGTACGGCGGCGCGCTCGCTGAGCTGGTACCCGATGGCCGCGCTCCCCTCCAGGAACGCGGCAATCAGCAGATGCGGCAAAGACAGTCCACCCATGAACAAAGCGGCCAGAACACTCCCGATCGCTGCCATCCCGATGATGTCGCAGGAGATCATCACCTTCTTGCGATCCCAGCGATCGACCACTACCCCCGCCGGCAATTGAATCACCAACTGGGGAAGCAAAGCGGCGAATCCCACCAACCCTGCCCGTTCAGGCGACCCCCCGTCGAAAACCACCAGCAACGGCCAAGCGATAGAGCAAACCCGCATCCCCAAGATGGAAAAAGCAGCCCCAGACCACAGCAGCCCGAAGTCCTTGTTCCTCCACAAAGCCAAGGGCTGCTCGGCCTGGGTGGTCATTCGACTATCCCGCGGCGGGTCCAGTCGAGGACCGACATGGCGGCGTGCATTTTGTTTTCGGCCTGGTCGAAGGCGATGCTCATCGGGCCGTCGAGGATTTCTGCGGTGACCTCTTCGCCGCGGTGGGCGGGGAGGTCGTGCAGGAAGATCGCCTGGGGGTTCTGGTCCCAGAGCGCCAGGTTGACCTGGAAGGGGGCGAAGATGTCGCGCCAGTTGGCATCCGGCTTCGTCGTGCCGGTGGTTTGCCAGCGGGTGGTGTAGATGGCATCCAGGCCGTCGGGCAGGTCGTTCATGTCGTGGCGTTCGATCAGCGTGGAGCCGCAGCGGGCAGCGTGGGCAGCGGCGCGGGCGGCGATCTCCGGGTCGAGGCCGTAGCCGGCAGGTGTGCGCAGTTCCAGGTGTACGCCGGGGTAGCGGGTGGCGGCCAGGGCGATCGAGGCAGCCGAGTTGTTCCCCTCCCCGACGTACAGGATCCGCAGTCCCACGATCTTGCCGAACCGCCGTTGCAGCGTGACCAGGTCGGTCACCGCCTGCGTCGGGTGTTCGGCCGAGCTCATCGCGTTGATCACCGACATCCGGTCCTGGGAGGCCCAGGCACGCATCTCCGCCGGGTCACCAGCTGTCCGGGCGACGAGCACGTCGAGCATCCGCGAGAACACCGCTCCGGTGTCCTCGCTCGTCTCGCCGGTGTTCAGCTGCAGGTCATCGGGGCCATAGGCAACGATCTGGGCGCCGAGCCGGAGCGCGCCGGCCGAGAAGGCCGTCCGCGTCCGGGTCGAGGTCTTGCGGAAGTAGATCCCGGCGATCTGACCGGCCAGCGGCAGATCGAGAACAGCCCGGCCGGACGAGAAGTCGTCACCGCGATCCACTACATAGCGCAGTTCGTCGTCGGAAAGATCGTCGGTCGAGATCAGGTGTCGGACAGTCATTTCCCATGCTCCTTAAGAGGAAGCCAGCCGTGCGGCCAGCCCCTGGGCGAGGTTCTTGCCGGCGGTCGTGTTGGCCAGCAGCACGAAGCCGTGACCGGGACCGGTGCGGCAGATGGTGCCGCCGTAGTAGCCGCGCGGTTCGCCGCCGTGGCCGAACTGCACGTCGTCGCCGTTGAGTTCGGCGGTCGCACCGAGGCCGAACGAGCCGTCCCCGGACGGGGTCAGCATCTGCCGCGCGATCGCCTGCGAGAGCAACGCCCGCGGCCGGCCGAGGTAGGACCGGCGGATCTCCAGCGTGAGCGTGGCGATGTCACCGGCCGTGGTCCACAAACCGCCCGAAGCGGCGTCCGCCCGGACCCGCCAGCCGCCTTCGAGCGGCCCGTCGGCCAGGTGTCCTAGGGCGACGGACCGCCCCGAGGTGACAGGGAAGGACGGGTCGTAGCTAGAGCCGGCCATCCCGAGCGGGTCGAGCACGAGCCGGCGCATCACCGTCTCGAAGGGCTCACCTGTGACGTCCTCGATCAGCTGCTGAAGTACGACGAAGTTGGCGCCGGCCTTGACGAACGTCTCCCCCGGCTTGAACTCACACCGGATCGGCTCGTTGGAAGCAGGCCCAGTTCCGTTCAGTACGTCGAGCAGCGTCGGCGCCTCCTCGGAAGGAGCAACCCCGCCACCAGGCGACACCGTGAAGCCGGACCGGTGACCGAGCAACTGCCGCAGAGTGACCCGCGGCCGATCCGGCACCTCCCAGCTGGTCAGGTAGGTGTGAATGTCCTCGTCGAGGTCAAGCACCCCGTCGTCGACCAGCTTCAAAGCACCGACCGAGGTGACGAGCTTGCTCACCGAAGCCACCGTGAACAAGGTCTCCCCCGTCACCGCCTCGCCCCCTTCTGACACCGTTCCGAAGCCACGAACGGCGACCAACTCGCCACCTTCCATCACAGCGACAGCCGCACCCGGCACAACAAGCTCTTCCATTGCCGAAGGCAACATGTCGACACCAGGCCCGTACCAGCTAGCCGGCGCGGTGCCACGCTCGGCAGCCAGGGCAGCATCAACAGCCAGTGCGAGGTGGTCGAGCCGGTCGCTGTCGTAGTACATGAACAGCGACAGCGGCAGCCCCTTCGCCTTGGCCTTCGAGACCGTCTTGACCAGCAGCATCGAGTAGCCACCGAGGTCGAAGAAGTGGTCGTGCCGGCCGACCTGCGGGATGTCGAGCAGCTTCGCCCAGATCTTGGCGAGGATCTTCTCCGTCTCGGTGCGCGGCGGCACGAACGCCGGACCTTCCTCAGCAGCCTTCACAGCAGGCCGAGCCGCCAGTCCAGCGCGGTCAGCAGCCGGCAGCAGTTCGTAGGTGTCCCACCGAGCGTCCGGCGCCTCGACGATCGCCTCGAGCGCCTTCCGGTACATCGCAGCCAGCTTGTCCGCCGCCGCCCGATCCAGCGCGTGAGTGTTCGACCGAACAGCCAGATAGCCAGGCCCGGTCGCGACCGACAACGGGAACTCGGTCGTCCCGCTGGCCACACTCGCGTCCAGCCCCTCGATCCCACTGCCGTCCGCCTTCGCCGCCACCGACGAGTAGTCCTGGTAGCTGAAGAACACGTCCAGCAACCGTCGCTGCGAGCTGAACTCCCGCTGGATCACCGGCATCGGGAAGAACCGGTACGGCCACAGATCGGCCTCAGCCGCGAACGTCCGCGCCACCAGCTCACGCCACGAACCGGCTTCCCGGCGATGACGCACGGGCAGCATGTTCAGGTGCATGCCATAAACCCGCTCAGCCCCTTCAACAGCAGGCCTGATGTGACAAGTCAGCCCGCTGTGGAACTCACGGCTGTCCGTCAGCGACGAGAGCACCGCCAGATGAGCAGCGAAGAACACGCTCTTCAGCGACGTCTGCGCCTCGGATGCGACCGCCCGCAGCTTCTGCTCCAGGTCCGCATACGAAACCTCGATCCGGTACGCCGTACGCTCGCCCGCCGGATCGCCGGCCCACCCCGCAGGGATCGTGAACTTCGGCAGCGCCGCCACCTTCGCCCAGTACGCCCGATCCTCCGAGGACTCCAGCGCCTTGAGCTCACCCGCGATCGCATCCGCGAACCGCACCGGCGGAGCCTCGTACGGCGCCTGCTCCAGCCCGTCCCGGAACCGCAGGTAATAGTCGAGCAACTCCATCACCAGACCGTGATGACTCCAACCTTCGAGAATCACGTGGTTCTGAGTGACGGTCGCCTCCCAGCTGTGCTCGTCGATCCTGTGCACAGCCAGCCGCAGCAACGGCGGCTCCTCATGGTTGAAGTGCGTCGCCTGCTCACCAGCCTTGAAGGCGGCAATAGCCCCAGTTTGGGCATCAGACGAGAGGCCCGTCAGATCCTCAACATGCAGAGGAAGCACGGCAGTCGCGTGCACCAGCTGCATCGGCACCGAGAAGTTTTCCAGGTCGACACCTGTTCGCAGTACCTCATGACGCTCCAGCAGCAACGCAGCCGCTTGCCGGAGAGCCTCAACGGACAAGGGCTTCTCGTCAGTCAGCCGCGTGGACACCACGTTGTGGTAGTTCCGCGGCGTCTCACTCGACAGCAACTCGACCATCATCCCGGTCTGCGCCTCGGACAACGGATACGCATCCACCACACCCGCCGGCACCAGTGCCCGGTCATCCGACGAGATCAACGCGAACGGCTCAACAGCAGCCTCTGCCACCACGGCCGGACGCCCAGTGATCTTCTCCGCCAGAGCAGCCACGGTCCGCAGCTCGAAGACATCCCGTACGCCGGCATCCAGCCCAGCGCGCCGAAGTCCACCGACCACCGAGACGGCGCTGATCGAGTCGCCACCCAGATCGAAGAAGCTGTCGAACGCAGCCACCCGGTCGATCCCGAGCGCCTTCCGCCACACCGCAGCCACCTGCTGCTCGGCCGCGGTCCTCGGCGCCACGAACTCCTGCGTCTCCACCGTGAACGAAGGCGCCGGCAAGGCAGCCCGATCGAGCTTCCCGCTCGCGCTCAAAGGCAACGAAGGCAGCTGGACGAAGGCGGCCGGCACCATGTACTCCGGCAACCACCCAGCAACGGCCTCGCGCAACTCGTCGAGATCCAAAGCACCAGCCGGTACGACGTACGCGACCAGCTTCTTGTCACCAGGCCGGTCCTCGCGGGCGATCACCGTCGCGTGGGACACAGCCGGGTGCCGCAGGATCGTCGTCTCGACCTCGCCGAGCTCGATCCGGTACCCGTGGATCTTGACCTGGTCGTCGAGCCGGGTCGGGCAGCTGATCGTGCCGTCCGCGTTCCAGGCCGCCACGTCGCCGGTGCGGTACATCCGCTCTCCCGGCGGGCCCCACGGGCAGGCCACGAACTTGGCCGCCGACAGGTCCGGACGGTTCAGATAGCCACGAGCGACCTGAGGCCCGGCGACGTACATCTCGCCGGATACTCCGATCGGTGTCGGCTGCAGGTTCGCATCCAGGATGTAGACCCGGATGTTCGGCATCGGCCGGCCGATGGTGACCGGACCATCAGGCAGTTCGTCGCCGGGCTCGAAGGCGATCGCGGTGACCGCCACCGTGGTCTCGGTCGGACCGTATTCGTTGATCACGGCAACAGAAGGGTTGGCCGCCCGCCAGGCCTGCATGACCTCACCGAGCAGGGGTTCTCCGCCGGTCATCAACATCCCGGCGGGCGACCAGTCCTGGGACAGCTCGGCCAGCATCGGCAGGTGGCTCGGGGTCACCTTGACGAAGGCCGGCTTGGCCATCGGTTCTTCCTCGGTCCCGTCCAGCGCCCCGACGATCACGGTGCCGCCAAGAGCCAACGGTCCCCAGAGCGCGTTCACGGTCAGGTCGAACGACGCTGACGAGTGCAGCAGCGAGGACTCCGCCAATGCCGCGACATCCTGCGCGCACCAGGCCAGGTAGTTCGCCACCTGGCGGTGTTCCAGGACGGCGCCCTTCGGCTTGCCGGTCGAGCCGGAGGTGTAGATCAGGTAGATCGCGTTCTCCCGCCTCAGCGGCGAGATCCGGTCGGCGTCCGTGATCGGCTCACCCGACTGATCGGCGTACGACGCTGCGTCGGTGAGCAGCACCGGTACGTCGCCGACGGGCAGCCGGTCGAGCAGGTTGCCGGCCGTCAGCAGCAGGATCGGGGTCGAGTCGGTGAGCACGTACTCCACCCGGTCGGCCGGGTTCTCCGGGTCGATCGGCACGTACGCGCCACCGGCCTTGAGTACCGCGAGCAACGCCACGATCATCTCCGGCGAGCGCGGCAACGCCACGGCGACCCGAGACTCGGGACCGACGCCCCGGGCGATCAGCAACCGGGCCAGTTTGTTCGCCTGCTCATCGAGTTCCGCATAGGTCAGCTCGAGTCGCGGCGCAAGCAACGCGGTCTTCTGCGGCAGCCGGACCACTGAGTCCTCGACCAGTTCGAGCAGCGTCGGCGGCTCGAGGTCACCATCGGGTCCGTTCGCGAACTCACGCAGTACCTGCGCTGACTCACCGGCCGGCAAGTGACTCAGAAGAGCAGAGCCTTCCGGATCGGCGGCCATCGCTTCGAGCACCGACCGGTAGATCCCGGCCAGCCGCTCGGCGTTCTCCAGGCTGATCACCCGGGAGTCCGCGGTCAGGATGACGTAGCCGCCGCGCGACGAGACCGTCAGCGGTACCTCGGTGATGCTCTCGTTCTGCAGGCTCATCCGGCGGGCGGCGACGACCGGCATGTCGTCGAGCGACTCGTAGGTCTCCCCGGCGTACGGGTCGACCAGGTCGTCGTCGAGCTGACGGAAGTCCTGGTAGTTGAAGAACACGTTGATCAGGCGCTGGCCTGAGTCGCGCTGGATCTGCGGCATCGGGTAGCGGCGGTGTGGCCAGAGCTCCAGCTCGCGTGCGAAGGTCTGCTCGACCAGCTCGCGCCAGGTCCGAGCACCACGCTCGACCGGGAAGGGCAGCGTGTTCAGGTACATCCCGTGCACCTTGTCGGCGCCGGCGGCCTCGGGACGGGCGTCGCAGACGAGGCCTGTGGTGAACGACGTCTCGGCGCTCAGCAGGCTCATCACCTTGATGTGCGCGGCGAGCATGACGCTCTTCAGCGATGCATCCGCCTTGGCAGCAAGGGCTCGCAGGCCGTCTTCGAGATCCATGCTCCGCGCACCGGCGTACAGGGCGCTGGAGGTCTCCTCGCCCCAGCCGGTCGGCAGCTCGACCGGGTTGTAGCCGGTGGCAACGTTCAGCCAGTAGGCCTTGTCCTCCGCGGAGGCAACCGACGCGAGCTCGCCGGCGATGAAGTCGGCGTACCGGACCTTGGGCGCCTCGAAGGTCTCCAGCTCGACACCGTCGCGGATCGCTCGGTAGGTGGTGACGAGCTCCATCAGGAGCGAGTGGTAGCTCCAGCCTTCGGAGACAGCGTGGCACTCGGTGCTGGTCAGCCACCAGCCGTCGGTCTCCGCCGTCGTGTGCACGTGGAAACGCAGCAGGGCGGGCGACGAGAGGTCGAACGGGTTGGCGCGCTCCGCAGTACGGAACGCTCGCAGAGCCTCGTCCCGCTCAGTCGCCGTGACGTCACCGAGTGCGGTGATCCCGATCGGCATCGTCGCGGTCGCGTGGATCAGCTGCAGCGGTCGCGAGTACGTTCCTAGGTCGATCGACGTGCGCAGGTTCTCGTGTCGCTCGACCAGGACCGCGGCTGCCCGCTGCAGCGCGGCGGCGTCGATCGGCCGGTCGTCGAGGATCCGGTGCGAGGTCGTGTTGTGGTAGTGCGCCTCGTCTTCTCCAGCCAGCATCTCCGCCACCATGCCGGTCTGCGCTTGAGACAACGGATAGGCATCGGTCACCCCTTCCGGCAGCTGTTCGCGGTCGTCGGCCGTGATCAGCGCGAAGGGCTCGACGAACGTCTCCTCCTTGGCCGCGCGGCCGGTCAGCTTCTCCGCGAGCGCCGCGACGGTGCGGTACTCGAAGACGTCCCAGACCGCCACGTCCACGCCGGTCTCGCGCAGCGCGCCGACCACCGCGACCGCGCTGAGCGAGTCGCCGCCGAGTTCGAAGAAGCTGGTCCGGACGTCGACCTCGGTGAGGCCGAGCACCTTGCCCCAGACCGCGGCCAGCTGCTCCTCGGTCGTGGTCCGGGCAACCACCGTCGGCGTCGCGTCCTGCGCCGGTGCTCCCGGAGCCGGCAGCGCACGAAGGTCGGTCTTGCCGTTCTCGGTGAGCGGAATCGCGTCCAGTACGACGAACGCGGACGGCACCATGTACTCCGGCAGCCACTCCTGGACATGCCCCCGCAACCCGGCCTGGTTCAGCTCCACCCCGGCAGCCGGTACGACGTACGCGACCAGCCGCTTGTCACCGGCGAGCCCATCGCGGGCGATCACGATCGCCTGGCTGATCCCGCTGTGCCGCAGCAGCGTCGTCTCGATCTCGCCGAGCTCGATCCGGTAGCCGTGGATCTTCACCTGGTTGTCCACCCGGCTGGGGCAGGTCAGCGTGCCGTCGAGGTCCCAGGCGGCCAGGTCGCCGGTGCGGTACATCCGCTCGCCGGGCGCACCCCACGGGCAGGCCACGAACTTCTCGGCGGTCAGGTCGGGACGGTTCAGGTAGCCGCGAGCGACACAGTCACCGGCGACGTAGACCTCGCCGACGACACCGATCGGCGCCGGCCGCAGGAACGCGTCGAGCACGTAGATCCGCGAGTTCGGCATCGGCTTGCCGATCGCCAGGCCGCCCGCGGGCAGCTCATCGTCCGGCTCGATCCGCAACGCCGTGCAGCCGACGGTCGTCTCGGTCGGCCCGTACTCGTTGATCACGGTCACGCCCGGGTGCTTGGCCCGCCAGGCGTCGACAGACTCGCCGGTGAGCGCCTCGCCACCGGTCATCAGGTCGACCGTCGGAGAGAACGCGTCCGGCAGCTCGACCAGGAACGGCAGGTGGCTCGGGGTCACCTTGACGAAGGTCGGCGCGATGGCCGGGGCGGGCGCGCTGCCATCCAGGGAGCCGATGACAACGCGACCGCCGAGCACCAGTGGACCCCACAAGGCGTTCACCGTCAGGTCGAACGACACCGACGAGTGCAGCAGCGAGGAGCCGGCCAGACCTTCGTACTCCCGGGCGCACCAGGCGAGGTAGCCGGATAGCTGGCGGTGCTCGATCACGACGCCCTTCGGCCGCCCGGTCGAGCCGGAGGTGTAGATCAGGTACGCCGGGTTGTCGGGCCCGGCCGTGACGCCGAGATCCGCGGTCGAGAAGCCGGTGAAGCGTGCCTGGTAGTCGACGGCAACGGTCGGAACGGAAGTTGCCGGCAGCCCCGACGTAGAGGCACCGGAGACCAGGATCAGCTCGGGCTCGGAGTCCTCGAGGATGTAGCTGTTCCGGTCGGCCGGGTAGTCCGGGTCGATCGGGACATAGGCGCCACCGGCCTTCAGAACAGCCAGTACCGCGACGATCAGGTCGGCCGATCGCGGCATCGCAACGGCGACCCGCGACTCGGGTCCAACACCTTCGTCGACGAGGAACCGGGCGAGCCGGTTCGCACGCGCGTTCAGTTCGCCGTACGACAGCTCGGTCTCGCCGTCGACGACCGCGACCTCATCAGTGGGCTGCCGAGCGACCTGGAGGTAGACGGGAGCGGTGATCTCCAGCTCGCCTCCGCTGCTCGCGAAGCCGTCGGTCAGCTGGTCGGATTCGGCCGGGCCGAACATCTCCACCACAGATAACCGGGTCGCCGGAGCCTCCACCGCAGCAGCGAGCAGCCGGACGAAGTGGCCGGCCATCCGCTGCACCGTCGACTGGTCGAACAACGCGGTCGCGTAGGTCAGTACGCCGTCCAGCGCGCCGTCGGTCGTCTCGGTCAGCTTCAGGTTCAGGTCGAACTTGGCCACGGCGAAGTCGC
This sequence comes from Kribbella sp. NPDC006257, assembly GCF_040613535.1. NCBI lineage: Bacteria > Bacillati > Actinomycetota > Actinomycetes > Propionibacteriales > Kribbellaceae > Kribbella > Kribbella sp. NPDC006257. The sequence goes on along the minus strand of NZ_JBEXSJ010000013.1, from coordinate 170,006 downwards.
TCTGCACCGGCTCGACCACCACCTCGCCGAGCGTGAACGCGTCGGGCTGCGCCTGCCGCACGATGAAGGCGACCTGGAACAGCGGCGGCCGCGACATGTCCCGCTCCGGCTGCAACTCGTCCACCAGCTTGGCGAACGGCACGGTCTGGTGGTCATGCGCGTCCAGCACCCGAGCCCGGGTCTCCTTGACCAGCGACTCGAAGGTCGGGTCGCCAGACCAGCGGTTGCGGATCACCAGGGTGTTGATCCCGTAGCCGATCATCTGCTGCAGCTCGGGCCGGGTCCGGCCGGAGACAACGGTGCCGACTGCAACATCCTGCTCACCGGTGTAGCGCGAGAGCATCAGCTGGTACGCCGTCAGCATCACCACGAACGGCGTGGTGTCGTGCTTGCGTGCCAGCTCGCGCACCTTGCCCGCCAGACCGTCCGGTAGAGCGAACGGGAGGTCGGCACCGGCCTTGCTCCGGACCGCCGGACGTGGCCGGTCCGACGGCAGATCGACCGGGCGGATCCCGTCCAGCTGCTCACGCCACCAGCCGATCTCCTTGGTCAGATCCTGCGACCGCTGCCAGGCGGCGAAGTCGGCATACTGCAGCGGCAGCTCATCGAGCGACGGAGATACGCCGGCGACGTGAGCGCCGTACAGCTCGCTGAGCTCTGCCGACAGCTGCTCGGTCGACCAGGCGTCACCTGCGATGTGGTGCAGGACGACGACGAGCAGGTGGTCATCGGTTGCCGCACGCAACAGCGTCGCGCGGGCAGGCCACTCGCGTTCGAGGTCGAAGCCGGCCGACGTCTCCAGCGCGACCAGGTCGGTCAGCTTGGCTTCGCGCTCGGCGGCCGGGACGTCGCTGACGTCCACCAAGCCGAGTTCGCTGCCGCCGTTGAGGTCGACGATCTGGATCGGGTCGCCGTTCTGCAGCTCGTAGCGGGTGCGCAGGATCTCGTGCCGGGCGAGCAGGTCCGACCAGGCCCGGCGGAGTGCGTCGAGGTCGAGCGGTCCGCGCATCCGGAGCGCGGCCGGCAGCAGGTACTCCGAGCTGTCGGTGTCCAGCCGGTTCAGGAACCACATCTGCTGCTGGCCGAAGGACAACGGCAGCGGCTTGGTCCGGTCGGCCTTGGCGATCGTCGACCGATTGCCTCCCCGCACGCCGGCCAGCCGGCGGCGGAGCAGTTCTTCGCGGGCGTCAGCGGTGGTCATCGCCTAGTTCTCCTCAACAGTGGAAGCAAGTACTTCGGTGTCGGTCAGTGCCTCGATCTCGGCCCGGATCCGGTCCTCGACCGCGGCGGCCAGTTCGGCGACCGTCGGGCCTTCGAAGACGGCGCGGACCGGTAGGTCGATCTCGAACGCGTTCTGCAGCTTCGCGATCAGCCGGATCGCCAGGATCGAGTTGCCGCCGCTGCGGAAGAAGTTCTCCCGGATGCCGACCTGGCGGTCGAGCAACTCGGCCCAGATCTCGGCGATTCGTTCCTCGACGACAGTGCCCGGCAGTTCCAGCTCTTCGGTGCCGGTGTTCTCCGGGACCGGTAGGGCGGCCCGGTCGACTTTGCCGTTGGCGTTCAGCGGCAGAGCTTCGAGAGCGACGAACGCGGCCGGCACCAGGTAGTCCGGCAGCGACTGGGCCGCGTGCGCAGCCAGGTCAGCCTCGGTGGCCGTGCCCACGTAGTACGCGACGAGCCGTAGGTCGCCTGGCTTGTCCTCGCGGGCGATCACCAGGGCGTCGGTGACGCCGGAGTGGGCGGCCAGAACGATCTGGATCTCCTCGGGTTCGATCCGGTAGCCGCGGATCTTCACCTGGTGGTCGGTCCGGCCGAGGAACTCGACGTTCCCGTCCGGACGGCGCCGGACCAGGTCGCCGGTGCGGTAGAGGCGGCCGTAGGAGCTCTCGATGAACTTCTCGGCGGTCAGTTCGGGACGGTTGACGTAGCCGTTGGCCACGCCGGTGCCGCCGACGTACAGCTCCCCCACGACTCCGACCGGCACCGGCTGCCGGTCGGCATCGAGGACGTACATCGTCATGTTCGGCAGCGGCAACCCGATCGGCAGTACGTCGGACTTGTCGTCCGCCGGCACCGGGTAGATCGACGTACCGACCGAGGCTTCAGTGGGTCCGTATTCGTTGATGACCCGAACGTCCGGCGCGAGTGCCCGCCAGGCCTCCAAAGCCCTTCTGGTGAAGGGTTCCCCCGCCACGACCAGCACCTCGGCCAGGCGCTGGGCCTGCTCCGCGGTCAGCTGGGCGGAGAGGATCTCCAGGTGCGACGGCGTCAGCTTCACGAAGCTGTACGGCGCGTTGGCGGCCATCGCCTTGCCGAGATCACCGAGGTCGAGGTCGGCCGGCATCATGTGCACGGTCTGTCCGGCCAGCAGGGGTGCCCAGAGGTTCGGCACACCCAGGTCGAAGGCGACAGAGGAGAACACCGGCGCGCCACCCGTCCCCGCACCGGCCAGCTCGCGAGCCGCCCAGTCCAGGTGATTGATCAGACCGCGGTGCGGCACGTCGACGCCCTTCGGCTTACCGGTCGAGCCCGACGTGTAGATGATGTACGCCGTGGCGTCCAGGTCGGCCTCGATGTCCAGCGGCTCGCTCGACCGGGCAGCGATCAGGTCCGCGTCCTGGTCGACCAGTACGACGTTGCTTCCGGCAACCTCGGCGTACCGGGCCTGGGTGATCGTGGTGTGGACGGCCGCATCCTCTTGCAGGTAAGCGATCCGGTCCGCCGGGGTCGACGGGTCGATCGGCAGGTATGCCGCACCCGCCTTCCAGGCACCGAGCATCGCGGCCAGCAGCAGCGGTCCGCGATCGAGCAGGACGGCCACCACGTCGCCGGGCTTGACTCCTCGCGCCGCCAGGTGATGCGCGACCCGGTTGGCGTTCCGGTCCAGGCACTTGTACGACTTGCCGCCGCCCTCGCTGGAAACCGCGATCGCGTCGGGAGTCTCCAGGGCTTGTGCCTCGAAACGCTGGGTTGCGGTCAAGGCGGGAACCTTGACAGCCGTCTCGTTCCAGCCGATGAGCAACTGGTGCCGGTCGGCCGCGGAGAGCAGGTCGACCGAGCCGAGCGCGGTGGCCGGCGCGGCGGCGAAGGTCTCGAGTAACTGGAGGAAGGCGGCGGTGATCCGTTCGATCGTGTCGCGGTCGAACAGTGCCGTCGCGTACTCCATTGCGCCGAGCAACGATCCGTCGGCCAGCTTGCGCATGTTCAGCGTCAGGTCGGTCTTGGCGACCTGCAGGGCGGCCTCGATGGTTGCCAGGTCGGACTCGTTGCCCTCGGCACCGGAGAAGCCTTCGCCGTGGAAGTCGAAGGCGGCCTGGTAGAGCGGCGTACGGGACAGGTCGCGGTCCGCGGCCAGCTCGTCGACCAGCCGGTCGAAGGGCAGGGCCGAGTGGGCGAACGCGTCCTCGCAGGCGGCCCGGACGAGTTCCAGCGACGCGTCGAAGGAGAGGTCCGCGGCCAGCTTGCACCGCAGTACGACGGTGTTCAGGAAGAAGCCGACCAGGTTCTCCAGCTGACCGAGGTCGCGACCGGCGACCGGCGCGCCGACGGTCACGTCCCAGGTCCCGCTGAACCGGGCGAGCACGGTGGCGTAGGCGGTCAGCAGGGTGCTGAACGGCGTACAGCCGTGTTTACGGCCGAGGTTGTCGAGCGCGGTGGCCAGGTCGGCGGGGATCGTGAAGGTCACCATCGCGCCCTGCGGGTCGCGGGTGAGTGGCCGGCTGTGGTCGGTCGGCAGGTCGAGCGGTACGACGCCGTCGAGGGCGGTCCGCCAGTGGTCGAGCTCCTGCGCGATGACCTCTTCGGTCAGCGTCCGCTGCTGCCAGGCCGCGTAGTCGGCGTACTGGATCTCCAGGGGCTGAAGGTTTTCGCCCTTGAGCAGAGCCGCGAAGTCGCGGGCGAGGACGGAGGCGGACCAGCCGTCGGTGGCGATGTGGTGGATCGCGAGCGTCAGCAGGTGCTCGCGCGGCGACCGGGTCAGCAGCGCCCGGAGTACCGGCCCGTTGACCAGGTCGAAGCCGGTGCTGAACTCTTCGGTCAGTACGTGGGCCAGCTCGTCCCCGGAGATGTCCTGCACGCGAAGCTCGACCGGAGCCGGCGTGTCGATCACCTGGGTGGGCTCGCCATCGATCACCTGGTAGCGGGTGCGCAGCGTCTCGTGCCGCGCGACCAGCGCGTCGACGGCCTTCTGGACCTTGGTGAACGGGGTGTCCGTGGGGACTCGCAGGAAGGTCGGGGCGACCCACTCGCTGCTGCCGGCCTCCAGCTGCTCCATGAACCACAGGCGGCGCTGGCTCGCGGAGAGCGGCAGAGCACCGGTCCGCGGTACGGCGGTGAGCTGGGTGCCGTCGTCCATCACGGCGGAGATCAGCTTCGCCTGGGCCTCGACGGTCGTTGCCCTGAGCAACCCACGGAGCTGGATCTCGCCGCCCGCGGTCGACCGCAGCTGGTTGGCCAGCCGGGTGAGGGTGAGCGAGGTGCCGCCCAGTTCGAAGAAGCTGTCGTGGACGCTGATCTGCTCGACACCGAGCAGCTGCCGCCAGACATCCGCGACCAGCTGCTCCGCGGTCGTCCGGGGCGCGATGTACTCGCGAGCGTCCCGGCTGAACGGGTCGGGCAGCGCCGCCTTATCCACCTTGCCGTTGGGCGTCAGCGGGAACTCGTCGACGGCCACGAACACGCTCGGCACGTGGGTCTCGGGGAGGCGATCCAGGAGGTGGTCGCGCAGGCCCTCGGTGCTGACTGCCGTCACATAGGCAACCAGCTGAGTGCTCCCGTCGGCCTTCGCCTTCGCGGTGACCACGGCACCCGCGACGTTCGAGTGCGCGGTCAGCGCGGCCTCGATCTCGCCCGGCTCCAACCGGACACCGTTGATCTTCACCTGGTCGTCGGTGCGGCCGACGTACTCCAGGTTGCCGTCCTCGCGCCAGCGAACCAGGTCGCCGGTGCGGTACAGCCGCCAGCCGTTCTTGCCGTACGGGTCCGGGACGAACCGCTCGGCCGTCAGGTCCGGACGATTCAGGTAACCGCGCGCGACGCCCACACCACCGGCGTACAGCTCACCGACGGCACCGACCGCGGCCGGCGAACCGGTGACCGGGTCGAGGACGAGGACGCGCATGCCCTTGATCGGGCGGCCGATCGGCACCGGGCCGGTCTTCTGCTCGGCGTCGAAGCGGAACGCGGTGACGTCGATCGAGCACTCGGTCGGGCCGTAGGTGTTCCACAGCTCCACATCGGTGCACTTCAGCAGTCGCTGGGCCAGCTCCGCGTGCAGCGGCTCGCCTGCGCAGGACACGAGTCGCAGGGAACCAGTTGCGTCCCAGCCGGACTCGTCCACCAACAACCGGAGTACGGACGGAACGACCTGGAGGACGGTGATGCGCTGCCGGGTCACTGCCTCCAGCAGAGCCTTGGGGTCGCTCTCGGAGCCCGCAGGCGCGAGGACGACGGTTCCGCCACTGACGAGAGGTCCGAAGAACTCCCACACCATGGCGTCGAAGGTGATCCGGGTCTTCTGCAGGATCCGGTCGCTCGCCGTCAGTGCCTGCGCGTCGACGGCCCAGCGGACCCGGTTCGCTATCCCGGCGTGGGTGACCGCGACACCCTTGGGCTGACCGGTCGACCCGGAGGTGTACATGACGTAGGCGAGTGCGTCCGGGTCCGTCACGGCGACCGGGCTGACCGGCCGGACGGCGATCGCGGTGACCAGCCGGGACGGTACGACGACCCGGGCGCCGGCCGCCTCGATCGCCTCGGTGAGGTGGTGCTCGGCGAGCACCACCTCGGCGCCGGTGTCGTTGAGCAGCCACTGCAGCCGGGCCGCCGGGTACGACGGGTCGATGGTCACGAAGCCCGCGCCGGTCCGCCACACCGCGAGCAGTGCGACGACCAGGTCGATGCCGCGGTCGAGCGCGACACCGACCACGGTCTCCGGGCCGGCCCCTTCCTCCAGCAGCAGGTGGGCCAGCCGGCCGGCCCGCTGGTCCAGCTCGGCATAGCTGAGCTCGCGATCACCGTCGACGACGGCCGTCGCGGTCGGCGCGCTCGCCGCCTGCTGGGCCACGAGGGCAGGGATCAAAGTGGTGTCGGTGGTCTGCACACTCATGGCAGTCGTCTCCTGGCGGAAGTCTCGAACGGGGATTCAGGCGGTGGCGGCGAGCCGGCGGCGCAGGCTCAGGGGGCGCAGGTCGGTCCAGGTCGCGCCGATCTGCGCGAGGCAGGACTCCCGGTCGCCTTCGAACCCGGCCGGTTGCCAGCCCTTCGGCAGCGGCCGGTCGGCGAGCAGCAGCGAGTACTGCTCCTCGTCGTTGCGGACCACCAGGTAGGCGCGGTCGTCAGTTGCTTCAGGCATCTTTCTGGCTCCTCAGGCCGGGATACTGGGCTCGTTTGAAATGAAGGTCTCGAAGGTGGCGCCCAGACCGCGGCGCTCGGCTTCGGTCCGGACGTAGCCGGCCAGCGCCATGTCCAGGACGCCGAGGCCGAACGGCGAGTAGACGACCAACTCGCCGGGGGTGCGATCGAGCTTCGCCGTACCGCGGAGTAGCGCTCCGATCGGCGCGTCGATGAAGTCGCGGCTGCCGGTCTGCTGCTCGGCCAGGTAGAGCGAGGTGCCTTCGCGGCAGACGTGGTCCGCGTCGTCGACGATGTTGCGCGCGGCAACGATCGCGTCGGCGTACAGGTCACGCAGCGACAGGTGCAGGACGACGGTGCCCGGCTGGCACGCGTCGAGTCCGGTGTGCGGCTCGATCGCCGTGGTGGCGAACGAGATCAGTTTCTGCGCGGCCAATGCCTCGTCGATCGTGGCGGCCTGGCCGGCCTTGACCGGCTTGATCTCCTGGCACTTCTCCGCGAAGCTCGCGGCCCGATCGGCGTCGGTGTCGAAGACGGTGATCTCCTCGATCGAGGGCAGCGCCTCGGTGAGGAAGCGGAACACCTCGAGGTTGATGACGCCGGTGCCGATCAGCGTGACGCCGGTCGGCGGGTCGCCCGCGGTCAGCTCGCGCGCTGCTACGGCAGCACTCGCGGCGGTCCGGCGGGCAGAGATCTGGGAGCCCTCGATCAGAGCCTCCGGGTGACCGTTGTCCAGCGAGTTCAGCAGGATCGCGGCGCTGGCGCGCTGCTGTCCCCGCTGCACGTTGCCGGGGAACGAAGAGATCCACTTCATCCCGGCGACCGGGTTCTCGCCACCGGCGTACGCGGGCAGGCCGATGATCCGGTCGCTCTTGTTCCCGGGGAACCGCAGGAAGACCGAGTGCGGGACAGCGGACTGCCCCTCGTCGTGTAGCCGGTACGCCGCGGCGACCACGTCCAGGGTCTGCTGCTCGCTACCGGACAGGATCTCGTGGACGTCCGAATGACCGAGGATGATCATGCGGGAACACTCATCTCAAAAGGTTCCTTCCAGAGGTGGGAGACCTCGCCGAAGTTCCGGCGGACCCAGGTGTCGGAGTAGACGGTGTCGACGTAGCGGTCGCCGCCGTCGGGGAAGATCAGTACACAGTTCGAGCCGGCCGGGACGCGGTCGGAGAACTTCTCCAGTGCGGCCACGGTGGCGCCGGACGAGCCGCCGCCGAGGATCGCCTCGGTCATCAGCAGCCGGCGGCAGGAGATCACCGCCTCCAGGTCGGAGATGTGGATCACCTCGTCGACCATCGAGTTGTCGGCCAGCGGCGGCCGGACCGAGGCACCGTGCCCCGGCAGCAGCCGGGAGGCGGCCGATCCGCCGAAGATCACGCTGCCCACCGCGTCGACGCCGACCACCGTGGTCGACAGGCCGGCCCGGCGGATGTGGTCGGCACAGCCGCGCAGGGTGCCGAACGTGCTCACCGAGGCGAACAGGTAGTCGACCTTGCCGGCCAGCGCCTCTTCGATCTCGCGCATCGTGTCGTGGTGCGCGCGGGGATTCATCGGGTTGGCGTACTGGTTCGGCCAGTACGCGTGCGGGACGGTCGCGGCCAGCTCGCGGACCCGCCGCAGCCGGGCGGCGAGCAGCCCGCCGGCCGGATCCGGTTCGGTGACCACCTCCACCTCGACCTTGAACGCGTCCAGGATCGCGAGGTTGCGCTCCGTCGTGTTCCGGTCGACCACGCAGACGAAGCGCAGCCCGAAGTACCGGCAGATCTGGGCCAAACCGATGGCGAGGTTGCCCGAACTCGACTCCACCACCACCGACCGCCCGGGCACCAGCTCACCCGACTGCAGCGCGGCGCGGATCATGCTGTACGCCGTCCGGTCCTTGATGCTGCCGCTGGGGTTGAACCGTTCCATCTTCGCGAAAACGCGGGAGGGGAAACCGGGGATCAGGTTCCCCAGCTCCACCAGTGGCGTGTCACCGATGCTGTCGAGAATGCTCGGCACAACTTTTCGCGTCATCTTTGTCACCACCAACCTCACTGCTTCGCCGGTGACCGCCTGGCGACGGCCAATCAGGGGACTCCCCTGAAGACTCGACCGGCCCGCCATATCGCCCCTATACCAACGGGGCTTCTCGTGCTATCGGCGGAATATAGGCGCGCTCGGGAGGGTGATCTCTGTCGGTGAGTTGTGCCGGCTTCCGAGAAAGCACGCAAAGGAGCGAGACGTTATGTCACAGGTAGAATCGAGTGTTCTTAAATCCGGAGGGACAGAGACCCCGGTGCTGAACCGTGTGGTCACCGCCGCCGAACTCACCGAGTTCCTGCGCGGCCGGGTGGCCCGGATGATCGGGTTGACCCCGGACGAGGTGGACCCGGCCGCGCCGCTGGCGTCGATCGGCGTCGACTCGGTGCACGCGATGGAGCTGGTGGCCGAGCTCGAGGAGTGGCTGGGCACGCACGTGCCGGACCACTTGGCCTGGTCGTACCCGACCATCGCGCTGATCTCCGAGCAGCTGGCGAGCGCCGAGAGCCTCGCCTGATGTCCACCGCGACGCACCCCGAGGTGCGGGCGGGCCGGAGCTCGGTGCACGAAACGGTCGAGGACTTCGAGGAGTTCCTCGGCGACCCCCGGGACCCGGGAGCGCGGATCACCTTCGCGGAACAGATGGAGTACGACGAGCGCGAGGAGAAGGCCGTCCCGGCGTTCGACGCGCTGGCGGAGTGGGGCTATCCGCTGCACTACGTGCCGGCGGCCGAGGGTGGCCGGTTCCACGACATGGAGCGGATGTTCGGGCTGATCCGGTCGCTGGCCCGCCGGGACATGACGCCGGCGCTGAGCTCGGGCGCCACCTTCCTCGGCGCGATGCCGGTCTGGGGCTGGGGTTCCGCCGCCCAGCGGGCCCGGGTCGCCGAGCTGATCAAGGGCGGCGGGTTCGGGGCGTTCGGGTTGTCCGAGGCCGATCACGGCTGCGACGTCGTCGCCGGTGAGGTGCTGGCCGAGGGCGGCGACGAGGCGGGCTACCTGCTGACCGGCACTAAGTGGCCGATCGGCAACGGCATCCGCAGCTCGTTCGCCACCATCTTCGCCCGGACCGGTCCGGCCGGGCCGCGTGGCTTCTCCGCCTTCCTGGTGGACAAGGAGAATCTCGACCCGTTGCGCTGGGCAACCGAACTGCGGGTCAAGACCCTCGGCCTGCGCGGCGCGGATGTCTCCGGCATCACGCTGAACGACTGCCCGCTGCCGGCCGACGCGATCATCGGTCACCGTGGTCGCGGGATGGAGGAGGCGATCAAGACCCTGCAGATCAGCCGGACCCTGGTCACGGCGATGTCGATGGGAGTCGCCGACACCGGTCTGCGGACCACGCTCGACCACATCCGCAGGCGCCGGCTCTACGGGCGCACGGTGCACGAGATCCAGGTGATCCGCGAGCAGGTGCTGGCGGCGTACGTCGATCTGCTGGTCGCCGAGTGCACCACGGCCGCCACCGCCCGAGCCATCTCGGTGATGCCGGAGCGACTCAGTCTGTGGTCGTCGGTCACGAAGTACCTGGTGCCCGGTCTGATCGACGAAGTACTGAGCAGTCTCGGGTCCGTCCTGGCCGCGCGGCACTTCATGCGCGAGGGCGTCAACGACGGCATCTTCCAGAAGATGCTGCGGGACAACAAGATCGTCAGCATCTTCGAGGGAACCAGTCACGTCCACCAGCACGTGGTGGCGAGTCAGCTGCCGTCATTGTTGCTGCGTCCGGAGTACGACCTGAACACCGAGGCGCTGCTGCAGGACCTGTACGACCACGAGTACGAGCCACCGCAGTGGGATCTACGTTTCGACCGGTTCAAGCTCACCAACGGCGGCCTTGACGAGATCACCCAGAGCCTGCCCGATGTGGTTGCCGCGATCCCCGCGGAGTACGCGACGTTGAAGCAGGTAGCCGGAGAAGTCCTTGCTGTGCAGGAGAAACTGCAACAGGGTGTCCGGGAATTGGTGAAGCAGGGCAACGACCTGCACTCCAACTCCCGCGGCTTCACGCTGGCCCGGCAGTACTGTCTCGTCCACGCGGCGGCGGCCTGCCTGCACACCTGGAACGCCAACGCGGGACGCGGCGGATTCGTCGGCCGGCCCGAATGGGTGGTGCTCGCCCTGCAGCGCATCCTCAGCCGGCTGGTGCCCGACCAGCAGCTCGATCCGGACAGCCTGGTCGTGGTCGAGGCCGAGATGCTCAGCAGCTGGGAAGACGAGCGGCTGTTCTCGCTGGTCCCGCTCCGCCTCGGCGCCGCCGCCACCGACTGAAGACCCTCGACCCCCCAGCAGCCACGGCCGCCCCGTTCGTGGCTCGCGGACAGGAAGGAAACCCATGCAGCACAACAACATCTTCGATTCGACCCGGGAGTTCGCGCAGACCCGAGGCGATCAGAACGCGATCGTCTTCCTGCCCGACGGACCCGGATCGGCGGTGCGGACCGAGCTCAGCTACGCCGAGCTCGACCTCCGGTCGCGGCGACTCGCCTCCTGGCTGCAGGAGCACCGCGCCGCGGGTGACCGGGTGCTGCTCCTCTATCCGCCCGGTGCCGACTTCGTGAACGCCTTCTTCGCCTGCCTGTACGCTCAGATGATCCCGGTGCCGGCCCCGCTGCCCGCCGGTGACGGCAAGGGCAAGGTCGACCGGCTCCGCACGATCGTCAACGCGGCCGGCTGCTCGGTACTCTTCACCGACAGCGCGAATCTCGCCGACCTGACCGAGCAGCTCACCGAACTGGTCGACACCGACATCCTCTGCGCCGCCACCGACATCGACCTCGGCGATGAGGGCAGCTGGACCGAGCCGGTGATCAAGCCCGAAACCCTGGCCCTGTTGCAGTTCACGTCCGGTTCGACCAGCGAGCCGCGCGGCGTGATGGTGTCGCACCAGAGCCTGTGGCACAACCTCGGCCTGATCAAGAAGACCTTCGGGCTGCCGACCGGCGGCAAGGTCGGCTCCTGGCTGCCGCACTACCACGACATGGGCCTGATCGGCGGTTCGCTGTCGTCGATCTTCCTCGGCGGCACGCTCTACCTGATGTCGCCGATGAGCTTCCTGCGCGACCCGTACCGCTGGCTCGACCTGATCGACCAAGAAGGCATCGACATCAGCCCGGCACCGAACTTCGCCTACGACCTGTGCGTACGCCGGATCAAGCCGGCCCAGGTCGAGCAGCTGGACCTGAGTCGCTGGCGGCACGCGCTGAACGGCGCCGAGCCGGTCGACCCGGCCACCTTGAAGCGGTTCGAGCTGCACTTCGCCGCGGCCGGCCTGAAGCCGGAGACCATCCGGCCTTGCTACGGCATGGCAGAGGTCGGCCTGCTGGTCACCGGCACCGACGAGAACCGGCGCCCGAAGCCGGTCCGGGTCGACGCCGCCGACATCGAGCGTCGCCTGTTCACCCCGACCGACGACGTCGCAGCCGGTCGTGAACTGATCAGCAGCGGCCCGGTGCCGACCGGGTTCGACCTGCGGATCGTCGATCCCGACTCCCGAACCCCACTGGAGGACGGCCGGATCGGCGAGATCTGGCTGCGCGGCCCGAGCGTCGCCCTCGGCTACTGGGGCAAGCCGGACGAGAGCGCGGCCGTCTTCGACGCGTACACCGTCGAGGACGAGGGCCCGTACCTGCGCACCGGTGACCTCGGGGTCTGTCACGACGGCGACCTCTACATCACCGGCCGGATCAAGGAACTCATCATCATCAACGGCCGCAACATCTACCCGCAGGATCTGGAGCGCAAGCTCGGGTTGCTGCACCCGGCCCTGGCCGACGGGGCGAGCGCCGCGTTCGGAGTACCCGGTGACGGCGCGGAACGGATCGTTGTCATCCAGGAGATCCGGACCGCAGGGGCTGCCGCGCCGACCGGGTTGCAGGAGCTCGCCGACCTGATCAAGGCCGACCTTTCGGCGTACGCCGGGAGTCCGGTGGCGAACGTCTGCTTCGTCAAGCGCGGCGGGGTGCTGCGGACCACCAGCGGGAAGGTGCGCCGGACCAGCATGCGCGAGCTGTTCGTCACCGACACGCTGCTGCCGCACTTCGAGGACCTCGAGCCCTCGATCAAGAAGTTGCACCGGGCACCACTGACGGAGACGCTCGTCGGAGTCGGAGTTTGAGATGACCGTTCACACCCATGGGTTCCCGCCACCGCCGACAGACGGCGCGGTGCACCTGTTCCGGGGCCGGGCGCCCACCGAGCCGGACGCGGCGGATCTGGCGTTGCTGGATGCCGTCGAGCTGGAACGGTTCGCCCGGATGGTGCCGTCGGCCGGCGCGCAGTTCGCGGGATCGCGGGCCGCTGTCCGGCGGATCCTGGCCGGGTACGTCCGGGAGACTCCGGGCCGGCTGGGGTTCGGCCGCCGGATCTGTCCCGGTTGCGGCAGTCCAGATCATGGGCCGCCGCAGCTGATCACGCCGCGCACCGGACTGGCCTTCAGCCTGTCGAGATCCGACTACGACTGGCTGCTCGCGGTCACCAGGGACCGGTTGATCGGGGTCGACATCGAAGGTGCCGCCGCGGTCGACTTCGACCGGGTCGCGCCGATGGTGATGACACCTGCCGAGCTGGCAGCGCTCCGTGCCGAGCCTGACGACCAGGCCCGCAAGGCCTTGTTCCTGCGCTGCTGGACCAGAAAGGAGGCTGTCCTGAAAGCCAGCGGTATCGGGCTGATGGCACCTCTGCGGGAGATCGACGTGCAGCCTGCTGCCAACGGGCTGGTCAAGGTCACGCACAAGGCCATCGTGGGTGCACCAGCGTGGTCCGTGCAGGACCTGCCAGCCGGTTCTCGCTGCGTCGCTGCGCTGGCTCTCGAGGCCGGTCTGCCGGCTGAGATCAGTTGGCCGGCGGTCGATTGGCAGCAACTTGCAGTCGGCGCTTCATGACAATCAGAACGCCCCATCCGGCCTCTGAAGTCGTCAATACTCACTGAGAAGCACAAAGAACTTGCTGATCGGTAGGAGGCGATGATGAACGAGGATCTGGTCACCAGGTTCGGCCGGCAGGTACAGGACGACCCGTCCCGCCCGGCGCTGATAGAGGTCAGCCACCGGGACGGGCGGGTCGCCGCCGGCACCGCGACGTACCGGGAACTGCATGACGGGGCCAGGGCGATCGCCGGGTGGCTGCGGGCCCACGCGGTCCCCGGCGACCGGGTACTGCTGCTCTACCCGTCCTCGATCGACTTCGCCAAGGCGTTCTGGGGCTGCCTGTACGCCGGGTGCGTGCCGGTCCCGGCTCCCCTGCCGGGCACCTTCGGTCATCACCTGTCGCTGACCACCGGGATCGCCCTCGATGCCGGTCCGCGACTGGTACTGACCGACACCGAGCATCTGGACGGTGTCGCCGACTGGCTGATCCAGGACCGGCTGAATGAGCTGGCCTTGTTCGCCACCGACCTGGTCGACCTGTCCAGGGTGCAGCCCGCCGGACCGCTCGAGGTGCACGGGCCTTCGCCGGCCTTCGTGCAGTACACGTGCTCCGGCACTGATCTCTCTGGGCACGCGGTCTCGCACGCAGCGCTGGCTCGCGACATCGATCTGCTGGACGACACACTCGACCTTGCTGCCCACGGCACTGTTGGCGGCTGGTTGCCGATGCACCACAACCTCGGCCTGGTCGGACTGCTGCTGGCTCCGCTGGCCGTCGGCGCGACCAGCGTGCTGATGTCGCCGACCGAGTTTTTGAAGCACCCGCACCGCTGGCTGCAGCTCATCGACACCTTCGACATCCGGCTGACCGCGGCGCCGAACTTCGCCTACGACCACTGCGTCCGCCGGATTCCCGCCGAGCTGGCCGGCTCGTTCGACCTGTCCAGACTGCGTACGGCGGTCAACGGGCCGGAGCCGGTCTCGGCCGCGACGCTGACCGCTTTCGCGGAGCGCTTCGCCCCGGCCGGGCTGAACCCACGCGCCCTCACTCCCGCCTACGGTCCGGCCGATCGGCTGATCACCGTCTCCCCACCCGGCGACCGTCTGGACGGGCCTTTGATCACGCCGGCCGATCGGTGGGCGCTCGAACGCGACACCTTGCAGCCCGCTAGCGGCGGACTCGACCTGGTCAGCTGTGGTCCGGTGGAAGGCACCGGATTGCAGGTCTTCAACACGGCAACCCAGACCGAGCTGCTGGACGGCCTGATCGGTGAGATCTGGCTGGACGGCTACGCGCCGACCGGCGACCTCGGTGTGATCCACGGCGCCCAGCTCTACCGGACCGGACGAGTCTCGGACCGGCTGGTCATCGACGGTCGCAGCCTCTATGCCCAGGACATCGAGCAGGAGTTGGCTCAGCTCGACCCGGCCTTCGCGGACCTCCCCGGTTGCGTCTGCGCGGTCGACGTACCGCGGGAGGAACTCGTTGTGCTGCAGGAAGTTCCTGCTCGGATCAGTAGCGCTGATCTGAGCGCACTTTCGTCCGTCGTCCGTGACGCGCTGCGTGATCGCTACCGAGTGCGGGTTGCGAACGTGGTCTTCCTCCGGCCAGGACAGATTCACCGGGTCGCCGGGCGGGTACAACGCACGCTCATGCGCGAACTGTTCCGTAGTGACGCACTGGCCCCCGTCTACGAAGTGCTCGGTCGCCAGACCCGCCAGCGGTTCCGCTTCACCGACCCACTGCCCACACCTGCCAAGCCCACCCGACGCAGGAATACCGCCGTTCCGGCAGTGGCGGCGCAGTGATGCACAAGGCGTACCAGCTGGCCGCCGACCTCGACGCCAAGCTAGGCGACCCGACCGACCCCGACCAGCTGTTCTCCTACTCCCACTGTGCCGAGCTGGACGCCCACGACGAGTTCCCGGCCGCCATCTGCGATCAGCTCGACGGCCTCGGTCTCTCGGCGTACTACGTGCCGCCGCAGTACGGCGGAGCGCTGCAGAACTACGAGGACCTCTTCCAACTGTTGCGCACAGTGGCCCGCCGCGACATGACCGTCGCGGTCGCCCACGGTACGGCGTACGTGGATGCAGTGCCGAGCTGGATCGCCGCTACCCCGGCCCTGGCGTCCCGGCTCGGTGGGGAGCTGGTGCGAGGGCACAAGGCCGAGCGGCGATTCTCCGACAGCAGTCCACCCGAGGCGATCGGTCCACCCGTCGCCGCTGCTTCACCGGCCGGCTATGTGCTGACCGGTACGACGCCGGCTGCGCCGCGGACTCGTGGGGCACTGACTGGTCTGCTCGCGCGGACCGGCGACGGCATCAGCGAGTGGTCGATGTTCCTGGTCGAGACCGACCGCGCACAGCTTGAACCTCCCGCGCGGCTGCACGGAATTCGCGGTGCTGATCACGGCAGCCTGACCTTGCTCGGCGTTCCTGCGACGGACCTGATCGGGACCGAAGGTTCCGGTGTCGAGCTGTCGTTGAAGAGTCGGCAGCTGACCTGGATCCTCGACGCAGCTGTCTCCCTGGGCGGCATCGACCAGGTACTACGACTCGCCCTCGACCGGGTGATCGAGGACACCGTCTACGACCTTCGCCTGGTGGACCTGCCGCAGGTCCGGCGCCGACTCACAGAGGCCTATGCGGATCTCCTCGCGGCCGAGGCAGTGGCCATGGTCGCCACCAGAAGCGTGCAGCTCAGCACCGACGAACTGGCGGTGGTCGGACCGGCTGCGACGGTCTTCCTTCGCGACCGGGCCGATGACCTGATCCAGCTCGCCGCAGAGCTCACCACCGACGAGGAACAGGTCGGCAAGGCGCTGCGCGATCACCAGACGGCCGGAGCGGTCTCTGATGCGGTCCGGGTGCTGCGAAGCCTTGCGGGCCAGCTGCCACTCCTGGTTCGTACCTATGGACAAGAGGCTCCGCTGGCGGCAGCCGCGGCCCTGTCCACCGACCTGCCCGAGCTGCGTCCGGACCAGCTGCAACTGCTGGCCCGCAACGGCTCCTCGGTACTGAACGGACTGCCGGCCGCCGTGGCCGAGCTCGAATCGCTGGCCAACGCGGGAGTGGTCAGCCATCAGCTCGCCGGGAGCGCCGACGTCGTGCTCAGCGTCGCCAACGACCTGCATTGCCAGCTGGCCGAGGACCTGGACCCGACAGTCGCCATGGATCTGGCTCGCCGGTACACGCTCTGCTTTGCTGCAGCTTCATGTCTGCAGGTGTGGCTGCGGAACTACGCCGAGCATCCCAAGGACGACCTCTGGACCGGAGGTGTCTGGCTGGAAGCCTGTCTGGTCCGGCTGCTCGGTCTGCTGCGAGTAGCGCCGTCCGGTCTGGCCGAAACCGTCCAGATCGCCTACGGGCGGCTGATGCCCGCCATGGTTCAGCAGCTCCGTTCCGGCCGGCTGTTGTCCCTCTTCCCGTACTCCCTCAGTGAAGCGAGCCGGCCATGACCACGACCCTTGCCATCGAGACGGCATTGGGCGACGCGGCCGATCCCCACAACCCGTTCAGCTTCGACGCCGTCCTCGGTGCCGACGAAGCCGCCGTACCGCTGCCTGGATCGACCGAGCTCCTCACGGAACTCAACTGGTCGGCAGAGCTGGTCCCGCGGATCCATGGCGGACAACTGAGCACGATCGATCGACTGGTCCAACTGCTGCGTCCACTGTTCCGCAGAGACGCCACAGTCGGCCTCGGCGCCGGTATCGCTCCACTACTGAGCTCAGCACTCGTGTGGTCGTCAGGTGACGTCGGCCACCAGGAGCCGCTCGCCAAAACGATGCTGGCCAACCGCCTACCCGTGGCCTCGTACGGCGAGCCCGACAGCCAACTAGCCGGTTCGGAACTGGTGGCCCGCCGGTACGGCGACGAGCTGGCCTTGGACGGCTCGCGGCCCGCGGTGTCGGGCCTGACCGGCTGGGACTCACCAGTTGCCGTCGTAGCGCGAACAGGTTCTGCGCTGGGCAGTACGAAGTACTCGGTGCTTCTGCTGCCGCACGGGTCTCAGCCTCGGGTGCCACGGCAGCACACCGGCGTACGGGGACTTCGGTTCGGGGACCTGGATCTTGGGGCGCAGCGGCACGATCCACAGCTGGTCGGGGAATTCAACGGTGGTCTGGAGCTTGCCCGGACTGCCCTAGCTGTCACCCGGACCACCTTGGCCGGTGCAATAGTCGGGCTGCTGGACACGCAACTGCGAGCGGCACTTGAGTCGGCGCAGCAACGCAATCGTTTGCCGTACGTGCGGTCTGCCCTGGTCGGAGCCTTTGTCGATGTGCTCGTGCTCGACTGTCTGGCCACTGTCGCGGGACGGGCGCTGCACCTGATGCCTGGCCGGCCGGCTAGCTATCTCGGAGCCGTGGATCGCCTCGCCGTCGTACTGGCTCGTGACGTGATCTCTGCGCTCGACGATGTGCTCGGAATGGAAGCGCATCGGCGGGACGCGATCTTCCAGAAGCATCGGCGCGATCTGCTGGCGGCTCCTCTGGTCGCGACGGGTGGTGCTCGGCGACGCGCCACGTTGATTCCCGGCTTACCGGGTGGCGAGATCGAGCGGGACTCCCCTGACCCGGCCACGCTGTTCGGGCTCGACGCAGCATTGCCGGATCTCGACTTCGCGGGGTTGGCGGCGGCGAGGCTGAGCCCGGGCGATCCGTTGGGTGAGCTCACGGCTGAAGAGTTGCCCGGAGCTCTGGCGTCGTACGGGGAGCAGCTCGCCATCGGCGTACGGCAGGTGCGGGCACGGAGCAAAGCGCTTCCGCCGCGGGATCGGACTCCACTGGCCACTCCCGATGCGTTCACCTTGGCCGGCCGGTACGCGTTGCTGATCGCGGCTGCGTCGTGCGTCGGGGTCTGGCGGCACAACCAGACAGGGTTCATCAAGGATCCGGCCTGGCTGACGGTGGCACTGCATCGCTTGCTCGGTCGGCTCGGCGACGCCCCTGGCGCTCCGCCGGCCGACGCGGGCGAACGGGTGATGGCCGAACTGCTCGCCCGGCACGATGCCCGGCGAGCGTTCGACCTTCGGTCAGGCTGAGTCCGAGCTCGCCGGGGCGGGCAGGAACTGGTCGTCGTCATCGACCGGCAGCCAGCCGGCCCGGATCGCCCGGACGCCGGCCTGGAACCGGCTGCGGGCATCGAGCCGGACCATCAGATCGGCGGTCAGCCGGCGGCTGGTCCGGACCGAGACGCCGAGCCGGCGGGCGACCACGTCGTCGGTATGGCCTTCCGCGAGCAACTGGACGACCGCTCGTTCCTGCCGGGTCAGCCCGACGTCGTCGCGGCCGGACCGGGCGCCCCCGAACGGAGCGCTCTTCTCCCAGATCGCCTCGAAGAGCGCGCAGAGAGCCGCGACGACACCAGTGTCGCGGATCAGCAGCGCGCCCTGGGCGCTGTCGGTGACGTCCATCGGCACCATCACGCACTTGCGATCGGTGATCAGCATCCGCAACGGCAGGGTCGCGGTGGTCCGGATCCTGGCGCCCCGTTCGTGCAGCCAGCCGACGTACCGGGCGGTCGGGCCGTCGTTGGCGAGGCTGTCCAGGTAGACGCCGCGCATCCGGACCCCCCGGTCCAGCATCGACTCGTCCAGCGGCCGGCCGGCCTCCAGGTTCGCCGCGGACTGCGGACCGCCGTCGGAGAACGCCATCACCTCGGTCTCGACGCCGGCCATCAGCGCCTCCAGCCGGAGCCGGATGTTGTCCAGGCCGACCAGCCGCTCGGCGTCGTGGTACCCGCCGGCCGCGGCGCGGTCACCGTACTCCGCGACGATCTCCTCGATCGCGACCCGGCTGGCCACGACCTCCTTCTGCTTGTCCAGCAGCGCCAGCTCCTGCTGGGTCAGCAGCGGCACCAGGCTGACCTCCGGGCTGACCAGGTGCAGCTCGTGCGGGCGCTCCCAGGAATACCGGACCAGGGCGAGCTCGAGCAGTTCGTTGACGCCCGCCTCCAGCCGGTCGATCGGCCAGCTCATCCGGGCGGCCAGCGGTGGAATCTCGGTCCGGGGGTCCGCCAGCAGACACCGGTAGATCTTCTCGGCGTCGGCCGACAGTCCCAACGGTCTGAGCATGTGTTCGTCCACGGATCCGCTTCTCACCGATATGCCTCCCCAAGCAGCCGGCTCCTGACCGAGGAGCACCTTCCTCGACCCCGTTTTCGCACTCACTCTAAGAGCCATCACCACCGACAGTACTGACCCGCCGGGCCATCAGGCGGATTTGATCACACCCGGTTCTTCCCGGACCTGGCAACGATTCGACCAGGATCGAATGGCTAGCGGAGAAAGGATTTCCGGCTATATGGAGAGTGTGCCGATCAGTCGGCGCAGGCGGTGGTTCGCCGGCAGGTCCTCGAGCATGACAGGCATTCCGTCCGGGCCGCCGAGCGGGATCCGCCAGTTCGGGTACTCGTCCGTCGTTCCAGGCTGGTTCTGGGTACGCCGTTCGCCGACCGCATCGGTCAGCGCGACCCCTACCAGCTTGGCCGGCGTGTGCGCGACGTACCGGTGCAGCGCCTCCACGATCCGCTCGACGTCGCCGTCGGCCAGGCCGAGCAGATGCCTTTCCCGCAAGGCGTTCAGCCACGCGTCGCGGTCGGCCTCGTCGACCGCCAGCTCCTCGGCGACCGGCCGGGTGAGCAGGCCGAGGCGGTCGCGCAGCTCGACGTGATCGCCCGCGAGGTAACCCGCTGTGGGCGGAAGGTCATGCGTAGTGACCGTTGCCAGGCAGAGTTCCCGCCAGCACTCCGGTGCCAGCGGCCGGCCGTCGGCGTCCCGCTCGAACCAGAGCACCGACGTACCGAGGATGCCTCGTTCGGTCAGGTAGTCGCGCACCCACGGCTCGACCGTGCCGAGGTCCTCGCCCACCACGACGATGCCGGCCCGGGCCGCCTCCAGCACCAGGATGCCGATCAGCGCCTCGTGGTCGTAGCGGACGTAGGTCCCCTCGGTCGGCGACTCCGGCGAGGTCACCCACCAGAGCCGGAACATCCCCAGGATGTGGTCGATCCGCAGGCCACCACCGTGCCGGATCACCGCGCGGACGAGGTCACGCCACGCCGCATACCCGGTCTCGGCGAGCGCGTCCGGACGCCACGGCGGCTGCGACCAGTCCTGGCCCTGCTGGTTGAACGCGTCCGGCGGCGCACCGACGTGGATCCCGGCGGCGAGCACCCGCTGCAAGGCCCAGGCGTCGGCGCCGTCCGGGTGTACGCCGACCGCCAGGTCGTGCAGGATCCCGAGCGACATCCCGGCGCTCTTCGCCCGCGCCTGTGTCCTGGCGAGCTGCTCGTCGAGCTGCCATTGCAGCCAGCAGTGGAACTCCACCGCATCCGGGTTTTCGTTGCGGAAGGCAACGACTGGCCCGGACGACGGGTCCCGTAGCTCGTCCGGCCACTTGCTCCACTCCGGGCCGTGCACGTCGGAGATCGCGGCCCAGGTGGCGAAGTCGATCAGCCCCTGGCCCTCGCGGTCGCAGTACGCGCCGTACTCCGCGATCCGGCCGATCGACGGCCGTACGCCGAACAGCAACTGGAGTGCCTCGCGCTTCGCCGCCCAGACGGTGTCGCGGTCGATCGCCGTCGCGTCCTCGCTCAGCGCCCGGGTCTGCAGGCTCAAAGTCCGGACCCGATCGCGTTCGGCCGGCGCGAGATCGCCGTACTCGTCGATGTCCTCGATCCGCAGGTACAGCGGGTTGGAGAACCGCCGTGAGGCCGGCAGGTACGGCGAGGGCTCCATCCGGCCCGCGGTCTCGGCCGCGTGCAACGGGTTGATGAGGACGAACCCGGCACCGAGATCGTTGGCCGACCAGGCGGCGAGATCCGCGAGGTCGTGCAGGTCGCCGATACCCCAGGAGCGGCGCGAGCGCACGGAGTACAGCTGCAGCACCCACCCCCAGGTCCGGCGCAACTTCTGCGGCTCGAGCTTCTGCGGCGTGACGATCACGGTGCCGACGGAGATCTCCGGGTTGGTGCCGATCCGCGCGCAGAGCCGGTGGTAGCCGAGCGGAAGATCGCCCGGCAGCTGGAACGTCGCCTCACCGATCTGTACGCCGTCGATGAATTGCGGCTCGACCCAGTGCTCCTGCTGCGGGATGTCCCGGCGCTGACCGCCGTCCTCCAGATCGAGCCACACCTCGGCCGTCGACCCGTGCGGCAGATGCACCGCGAACCAGGGCGTCCACCCTTCCCGGAGCACCAGAGTCGCGGGCAGCACCCGCCGCCACCTGGCCAGCCGGTGCTCAGCCAGCGCGTCGGCCGCCCGCTCAGGCGTCGACGCATCCACCCCGAGCGCCGCCAGCACAGCAGCGACAACCTCACTGGAAACCAGCACATGCTTGCCCTGCCAGTCCCAGTACTCAGTCGCCACCCCATGCGCAACAGCAAGCTCGACAAGGGCCGCAGTAGGAGCAGTCACCCCGCGAGTCTGCCCCATCCACTCCACCCCGTCGAACCAACCACACCAACCACCTCCCCACTTCTTCCACCAGAGCCATCTCCCCCACCCCACACTCCGCCCTCGCGCCAACCGTCTCCACACCCAGCCCCTCGCCCCACCGATCCACCTCGGGGGGCCAACCGAGGTGGATCACGCCGGCCCGGCGCTTAGTTCTTGCGGGTGTGCGTACCGACGGACAGGACGTGTCGGCGCCCGAGCCCCAAGTTCACGCTCAGCCGGCTGGGGCAAGGGCTGGTTTTGGCGACTACCTCATGTCCGTCAGTACGCCGACCGACGCGAACTGAGCTGCACGCGCGGCGGGCAGAGGACGTGCTGGTGGGGGTGACTCGAGATGTCGGCGCCGAGGGGCAGGAGTTACGTGCCCGTCCGAGATGCGCTGGTAGCGCATAACCGCTTGCTATTCGATCAGGCGGCGTTGGTGTCTGGTGAGGAGGAGGACAGCCGTTAGGAGGGCGGCGCTGGCGATCACCAGGCCGATGGCTACGCCGGCGACGTTGTCGGTGAGTTGGTAGAGGGCGGTGGGCCAGATGACCAAGAGGATCGAACAGCCGACGACGGCGTACGCCGAGGCATGGCGGCGGCTGTAGGCGACCAGGAGGGCCGCCGGGCCTGCGGTGCCGACGGCCAGGGCCATCACCTCGCCGCGCTCTTGGATGAGCCAGCAGATCGATGAGCTGAACATGGCTGCGCCGGCCAGGGACCAAGCGGTCACTTGATCCCGGAAGAGGCCGAGCATGCCCATCACGAAGGCCACCAGGATGAAACCCGTTCCGGCGATGCCGGCCGAGTTGGTGGCGGTGCCGTTGTCGGGGGTGAGAACGTCCGAGGTGAGCACCAGTACGCCGACGCCCAGCACCGCGAAAGTTGCCACGAGCAACGATGGGCCGGCCAGCCACCAGAGACCCGCGATCGCCAGGGCGAGGGCGACCGCGACGCCGGCTACCCGGCCCGCCTCGCCCTCGATGGCGACATAGGTGGTGAACCCGGTGACGCAGCAGCCGAGTGATGCCAACGCCGAGCTGAGCTGGTCCGGGCGCCTCAGGAGGGCGAGGATGATGGCTGTGCCGAGCAGGAGGACGGCCGCGCTGCCACCGGTGCTGATCCGGGCCGCGCGACTCATCTCACCCCAGTTGGCGAGCGTGAGAAGCGCCACGGCGCCGAGCAGGAGTGCGCCGCCGAGATACCCGAGCACCTCGATCAACGCGGAGGAGTGAGGAGCGGCAGGTGGCGTCCGGGACGAGCGCGAGTCAGCACCGGCGCCCGGTGCACCAGCGCCTCCGCCGCCGGCCCCGGCGCTTCCATCGCGAGCACCGCCCGAGGCGGTCCCCCGGCCCCCGGATTCCGCACCCCCGGCGGGGGCGCCCCCGGTGCGGGCACTCCGGGCGCTCGCGGCGCCGGCGGCCGCCGTACCGGATCCGGGCGGGGAGAAGTCGGCTTCGGCGGCGTCGCGGAGGGCGTCGGCCTGGTACTGGCGCAGCACGCCCGCGCTCACCAGCCTGCGGAGTTCGTCATCCAGCCGGGTCGACATGCCGTGTTCGTCCTCCTCGCGGGCTTCTCGGGGTGGGTGCGGCGATCCTGGCGGCATCACTACAGTAGGGCGGCGAGATGCCTATTCTGCTCAGTCACCCCGTGTCCTTGCTCAGTCACCCCCTGTTTTCGCTGCCGGCGGCCTTCCCGACGTTCTTCCGCAGAGGCAACGACGGCAAGCTGGAGGTGACCGATCAGATCGTCACCGTGCCGGCCCGGATCGTCGGGCTGATCGTGGCGTTCTTCCTCGTCCGCTGGTTCCTGCACAAGCTGATCCGCCGGTTCGCCCGGCGGACCGGCAACGGCGCCGTGGCCGGCGTCCTGGCCAAGTCCAAGCTCGGTCAGGAGTTCGTCGAACAGACCCTGAACAGTGAACGCCGGACCCAGCGCGCCGAGACCATCGCGTCGCTGCTGTGCAGCACGGTGACCATCATCCTGACCGCGATCCTGGTGGTGATGGTGCTGGCCGAGCTCGGCTTCAACATCCTGCCGGTGGTGGCGTCGGCGAGCATCATCGGTGTTGCCCTCGGCTTCGGCGCGCAGACGCTGGTGAAGGACTTCCTGGCCGGGATCTTCATGATCTTCGAGGACCAGTACGCCGTCGGCGACCTGGTCGACATGGAGAAGGCGACCGGCGTGGTCGAGGCGGTCGGCCTGCGGGTCACCCAGCTGCGCGGCGAGGACGGCACCACCTGGTACGTCCGCAACGGCGAAGTCCTGCGGGTCGGCAACCTGACCACCCGCGACCCCGATGCGCCGACGTCGTCGACGACCGGCGTCGGCAGCGCGGCCGAGGTGGCCGACGGGCTGGCTCCGGTCGAAACATCCGGCGACGCACCGCGCGAGGCGCCCGCCGAGGGCCGTAGTACCGGCTCCGATCCGGCGGCGCCGCACCGCGGGGTGGGCGGACACGAACACCTGAGCTGACTCAACGCGGCGGAGACCGGCGGGCGCGGGATATCGTTGGTCAACTGAACGGTAGGAGGACTCGGGGTGGCGCGACCGGCGGGATCTGCGCGATTGCTGCGCGGGATGAACGAGGCCGCCGCGCTGGCGTACCTGTTCGAGCGGGGTCCGCTGACCCGGACCGACCTGCGCGATCTGACCGGGCTGTCGAAGCCGACGGCCTCGGAGGTGCTGCGCCGGTTGGAGGACGCCGGACTGGCGATCGTGGTCGGGCACTCCAGCGGCGGCCCCGGCCCCAACGCCGCCATGTACGCCGCGAACTCGGGCGCCGGGTACATCGCGGCGCTGTCGATCCGCGACGTCGGTGAGACCGGCGACGTCGGCCAGCCGTCGGTGTCGGCGATCATCGCGGACCTGGCCGGTGAGGTGCGGGCGACGGTCGAGAGCTTCGTCGCGTTCGCCGATGCGGACCCGGTCGACATCGTCGCGGGCATCGTCACCGAGCTCTGCAAGAAGGCCCGGATCGACCGCAAACTGCTCCTCCAGGTGCAACTCGGCGTACCGGGCTCGCCCGATCCACGCACCGGCGACATCCGGTACGTCGATGTGCCGGGTCTGGACCGGCCCGGGCTGGTCAACGAGATCCGGGCTCGGCTGGAGACCGAGGTGATGGTCGACAACGACGTGAACCTGGCCGCCATCGCCGAGCGCTCCCACGGGGTCGCCGCGGACGTGGACGCGTTCACCGTGCTCTGGCTCGCCGGTGGCTCCGGGTTCGCCATCGACCAGGGCGGGATCCTGATGCGCGGGGCGCACGGATGCGCGGGCGAACTCGGCTACATGCCGGTGTCGGCGGCCGGCACCGAGGCGCGCGACTTCCAGGATCTGGTCGGCGGCGGGCCGGTGCTCGACCTCGGTGAGCGCTACGGCTTCACCGGCCGTACACCGCAGGAGGTCGTCCGGGCAGCGGTCGCGGCGCTCGACGACGAGCGGGCCCAGGAGTTTCTCAAGGAGCTGGCCGACCGGGTTGCCATCGGCCTGATGGCGGTGATCACACTGATCGACCCGCCGCTGATCGTGCTGGCCGGCGACGTCTCCCAGGCCGGCGGCACCGCACTCCGGGACGAGGTCAGCGCGGCCCTGGCGGCCCGTTCCCCGCTCGGCACCCACTTGGAAGTCACCGGCGTGCCCGGCGACGCGGTCCTCCTCGGCGCCCTGAGCTCGGCCACTGCAGTAGTCCAGGACCGCCTGCTGGCGTCCCTGACTCCAGCCACCCCGACCGCCGCCACCGTCTAGCGGAAGAGCTTGCCGTAGCCGTTGATCTGGCGATGTGAACCGGTTGCTGCCAGTAGCGCCCAGAGGAGTACTTGGTTTGCCTCTAGGACCAACTGGCCCGTGCGGCGTTCGAGTTCCTCGATCGTGTCGGCAGCTCGGAAGCCGTTGCCTGCGATGAAGATGGCCTCGGTCGAGTCGTCCACCTGAGCGCTGACGAAGTCGATCACCTGAGCAGGCTTCACCTGATCGGGGGCCTTGGGCAACGATGTCGCGGTCGACGTGACGACTTCCTGATCGCCGAAGTACCTCGCGCCGAGATCGGCCATCTCCTCCTCGAACCACGGCGGGTGGATCAGAGCAATACGCCGTACGCCGAACGTCTTCAACGCCTGCGTCGCCGCGAGCCCACTGCTCACAACCGGCACGCCGGCCAGTTCGCGCAGACGACGCATCAGATCCGCCTCGGCTGAGTACCCGATCGCGTAGCCGGACGTCGTCGACGCATAGGCGATGACGTCGACGCGTGCCTCGCGAAGTGCGGTGACGGCGGGCTCCAACATGGAGGGTCTCGCCAGCGCGCGAAGGTCCGCGGCCGTGTCACCACCACGCGGCACGCGCTCGACCACCACGTCGAGAGACGCCATGGCAGGAAGCTCCACCTCCGGTCCTGGTGCGGAGTGCGGCGTCAGTACGCCGACCGTGGGCGTCACCTGGGAACCGGGAATGTCAGGTGCGTGACCCGATCGCCCTGGATGCAGGTCGTCGGGTTGCCGAGCACGAACTCTCGGGAGAGTTCACCGAAGAAGGGCCGGTTCCCCTCGCCCATGACCACCGGCACCAGGTCGACGGCCACTTCGTCGAGCAACCCCAGTTCCAGACACTGCCGCGCGATGGTTCCACCGGCGACGGCCACGACCTGGTCGCCGGCGAGTTCTTGCGCTCGTGCGATCGCGGCCTCCACTCCGTTGGTCACGAAGGAGAACGGCGCATCGGGGTGAGCCTCGATCCAGTCCGTCGGCACGCGGTGGGTGAGCACGACAACGGGGACGTCCAAGGTATGCCGGCCCTGCCAACCGTCGGCCACATCGAACAGGGTCCGGCCACAGACCAGCGCGCCCAGCGAGGAGACCCATCGCTGCAGGTGTTCGGCGCTCGGCGGGCTGAGGCGGACGGTGAAGTCGCCGGCCGGGGTCGGCATCGCGACCTCACCGTTCTGCAGCCAGTCGAACAACCCGCCGATGGTGTTGTCCTGCTTCGCGACGTACCCGTCGAGCGACATGTTCGCCTGCGCCACTACCTTGCCCATAGTCCAGCCTTCCTCAACCGTGAGACCGGCTTCCACGATCGCAGCTGGCCGAGCCCACCGGCAGATCTCGCTGTGGACAGTCACCGATGACAGATGTCACGAAGATCAGAGGAAATCCGGCTGTGTTGTCGGATCGGTGCAGGAGTGTTTCGTAGTCAAGGTGAGAGGCCGGCCAGCAGGGACGTGCCGACGAACCGAGAAGGATCTTCCTCGTGACTACCTTGACGACACCACCGGCTGCGGTCACCACCCGGATCACCAGCCGCGCGATGTGGGCGATCCTGGGGCTCGTACTCCTGGCCGACGCTCTCGACGTGATCGATGCGACGATCACGAACATCGCGGCCCCGACCATCGCCGGCGAGCTTCACGGCGGCGAGAGTCTGATCAAGTGGCTGGGGCCGGCGTACATGCTCGCGATGGGCGTTCTGCTCGTGATCGGCGGACGGCTGGGGGACAAGTTCGGCCAGCGGAGACTCTTCCTGCTCGGCATGGGCGGGTTCACCCTGACGTCGGCAGTCGCCGGATTCGCGCCCGGCCCGACGCTGCTGATCATCGCCCGGGTTGCGCAGGGAGCCTTCGGGGCGCTGCTCATCCCCCAAGGCATGGCGATCATGACGAGAGCCTTCAGCCGCGACATGCTGGGCAAGGCCTTCGGGCTGTTCGGCCCGGTGCTCGGCCTGTCCAGTGTCGGCGGCCCGGTCCTGGCCGGATTCATCATCAGCGCCGACCTGTTCGGCCTGTCCTGGCGTCCGATCTTCCTGCTGAACGTCGTCCTCGGCGGCGTCGGGCTGATGCTGGCCGCCCGGATTCTGCCGCGGGACGACGGTAACCGGTCCACAGTGGTCGACGGCTGGGGTTCCGGTCTGCTCGCCGTGACCATGTTCGGGCTGCTGTACGGCCTGATCGAGGGTTCGACCAACGGCTGGAGCGCCGTACCGGTCGTCGCGGTCATCGTCGGCGTCGGGTTCTTCGCGGCCTTCACCTACCGCCAGCGCACCGCGACCCACCCGCTGATCCTGCCGTCGCTGCTGAAGAAGCGGAGCTTCACATCCGGCCTGCTCGTCTGCCTGGTCGCCGTCGCTGCCGGCTCCGGCCTGCTCTTCGTACTGTCACTGTTCCTGCAGGAAGGCCTGCAGGTCAGCCCGAAGGAGGCCTCGCTCGGCCTGCTCCCGCTCACGCTGGGAATCGTCGTCGCCGCATTCACCGCCATGGGCGGCCTGGTCGCCAAGCTCGGCCGCACACTCATCTTCGTCGGCCTCGCCGTCGAACTCATCGGTTGCGGCTGGGTACTGGCCCTCGTCCAACACTTCGGGACCAGCATCGGCCTCTGGACACTGTCCCCGGCCTTCTTCGTCATCGGCGTCGGCCTCAGCCTCAGCTTCGCCACGATCCCCACCGTCGCCCTCGGCGAAGCCACCCCGGAGGAAGCCGGCAGCGCCAGCGGCTCCTTCAGCTCCATCCAGCAACTGGCCTCAGCCATCGGCTCAGCCGCGATCACCTCAACGTATTTTCACGCCGCCCCCGCGGGCCCGGACCACGCCCTGAAGGCCACCCTCATCGTCATCCTCGCCGTCACCACCCTCACCCTCCCGCTGGTAGCGCTGATGCCCCGTCAGGCCCCCGCGGAACCCGGGCAATGAGAAACGGCGCCGGAACACGTCCGGCGCCGTTGCGTCACAAGCGTCAGGCGGTGAAGGTGACGTCCAGGGTGATGGTGGTGCCGGTGAGGGCCTGGGAGACCGGGCAGTTCTTCTTGGCCTCTTCGGCGAACTCGGCGAACTGGTCGGCGGTCAGGCCGGGAACCTTGCCGTTCACCGACAGCTTGATGCCGGTGATGCCCTCGCCGGGGACGAAGGTGACGTCGGCGGTGGTGTCGATCGCCTCCGGCGCATTGCCCGCTCCGGCCAGCGCGTGCGAGAGCGCCATCGAGAAGCAGGTCGAGTGCGCGGCAGCGATCAGCTCTTCGGGGCTGGTCTTGCCCTCGGCCTTGTCGTTGGACCGGGCGGCCCAGGTCACGTCGAAGGAGCCCAGGTTCGAGGACTCGAGGTTGACCTGACCGGCCCCCTCCAGCAGCGAACCTTCCCAGTGGGCCTTGGCGGTGCGAGTAGCAGCCATGCTCGTTGAATCTCCTAAGAGGTCAGTTGCCGGACACGTCGATCGCGCCGGGGTACTGCGGTTCGTCGGTGTTCACCATGCTGTGCGCGGCCATCACCATGTAGGTCCAGATCTCGGTGTCCCGGTCCGGTTCCAGGGCGAGCTCGTCCAGCGCCGCCCGCATGTGCGTCAGCCAGCGGTCCCGCTGGGTAGGAGTGACGGCGAACGGGTTGTGCCGCATCCGCAGCCGGGGGTGGCCGCGCTGTTCGGAGTACGTCCGGGGGCCGCCCCAGTACTGCTCGAGGAACATCCGGAAGCGCTCCTCGGCCGGGCCGAGGTCCTCCTCCGGGTACATCGCCCGCAGGTCCGGGTCGGCGGCGACCCCGCGGTAGAACGCCGCCACCAGCCGGTGGAAGGTCTCCGCCCCGCCGACGGCGTCGTAGAAGCTCATCGATTCGGTCATCGGGAACAGTGTCTCAAGTCGCCGAAACGTGCTGCATGAGGGACTCCCGCTCGGCCGGACTCAGCTGCCGTTTGGCCTGCGTCTCGCGGTCCACCGCGACGATCACCGACACCGCCCGGGCATACACGTCGTCACCGTCGACAATGCGGGAGCCCAGCGTGTACGACGTGTTGCCGACCGCCTCCACCCAGACCTCCACGTCGTACGGCGGATGCCGCAGCAGGATCGGCCGGAGATAATCCACGGTCTGACTGACCAGCACACACGGGTACTCCGCGAAGTAATCCGCCCCGGAGCCGACGACCGAGCTCAGGAACAGGATCCGGGCTTCCTGGAAGTAGTCGAAGTACCGCACGTTGTTCACATGGTCATACGAGTCGATGTCGGACCACCGAACCAGCACCGGATGCGTGAAGGTCATGAGCCCACCAGCTTCGACAAGGCGTCGCGTTCGATCGGGGTGATCCGGCGGAGCCGGTTGGCGGCGAAGTCGAAGGGCACCAGCCGGGTGCGCGCCTCGACGTACGTACGCCGGGGCGCGTCGTCGAGGATCTCGTAGTCGACCACGAACGAGGCCGCCTTGATCTCGCTGATCCACAGCTCGATCCGGACCGGTTCGGGCCGGAAGACCAGCGGAGCGCGGTACTGGACCTCGTGCCGGGCGACCAGCAGTCCCGTCTCCAGGTCGTCCGCGCCGAGCTCCTTGGCGGTCCGGAACAGGAAATCCACCCGGGCGTCCTGCAGATAGTCGACGTACCGGCCGTTGTTCACGTGACCGAGCGCGTCCATGTCACCCCAGCGGAGCGGGCAGTGATAGACGTGCCGGTTGTGGGACCCGCCCTGATCAGTGCTGTGATCATCCACACGGCGATCATCCCATCCGGACCACACCGGCGCTGAGCTGGCGTCGGTAGTGTGCATCCCGGACCACAGACACGAGCAGATGAAGGAGCAGGCCGGATGAGCGAGCAGCAAAGGGTGGCGATCGTGACCGGGGCAGCCCGGGGAATCGGTGCCGCCGTGGCCCAGCGGCTCGCCGCCGACGGCAACGCGGTCGCGGTCCTGGACCTCGACGAGGCCGCCTGCGCCGGCACGGTCGACGCGATCACCGCCGCGGGCGGTAAGGCACTCGCGGTCGGCGCCGACGTCAGCAAGAGCGACCAGGTCGCCGCCGCGGTCGAGCGGGTCGTCGCCGAGCTCGGCGCGCCCACGATCCTGGTGAACAACGCCGGCGTCCTGCGCGACAACCTGCTGTTCAAGATGACCGAGGACGACTGGGACACCGTGATGTCGGTGCACCTGCGCGGCAGCTTCCTGATGTCGAAGGCGGTCCAGGCGCACATGGTCGAGGCGAACTACGGCCGGCTCGTGTTCCTGTCCTCCACCTCGGCGCTCGGCAACCGCGGTCAGTCCAACTACGCCGCCGCCAAGGCCGGCCTGCAGGGCCTGGCCAAGACGCTGGCCTTCGAGCTGGGCAAGTTCGGCGTCACCTCGAACGCGATCGCGCCGGGCTTCATCGAGACCGACATGACCGCGGCCACCGCGGCCCGGGTCGGCGTCGACTTCGAGGAGTTCAAGAAGGCCACCGCCGCCAGCATCCCGGTGCAGCGGACCGGCAAGCCCGAAGACATCGCGGCCGCCGCGTCGTTCTTCTGCAGCGAGGAGTCCGGCTTCGTCTCCGGCCAGGTGCTGTACGTCGCCGGCGGACCTCGTAACTAGGAGCCCATGATGCCGAAGACCTTCACCGGCGTGGACGAGGTCGTCCAAGCGGTCGGGACCCAGCTCGGCGAGACCGAGTGGACCGAGATCACCCAGGAGCAGGTCGACCAGTTCGCCGAGGCGACGGGTGACCACCAGTGGATCCACGTCGACGTCGAGCGCGCCGCCAACGGCCCGTACGGCGGAACGATCGCGCACGGTTATCTGACACTGAGCCTGATCGCGCGCTTCGGCGCGGAGCTCTTCGACGTCTCCGGTGTGTCGGCGAAACTGAACTACGGCGTCAACAAGGTCCGTTTCCCGGCTCCGGTCCCGGTCGGTTCCCGGATCCGCGCGGGCGCGTCGATCGCGGGCGCCCAGGAGACGCCGGCCGGCGTACAGGTGTCTCTGCAGTGGGTGATCGAGCTGGAGAACTCCACCAAGCCGGCCTGTGTCGCCGAGACCGTAGTACTGCTGGTGCCTTAGAGCGGGCAGATCAGGACCGAGTGGGTCGCCGTACGCCGGTAGCCGAGCCAGTCGTTGACCGCGAGCATCGGCGCGTTGCCGTCGTAGTTCGCGGTGTAAGCACCTCGTACGCCGGACGCGGCGGCCCGATGCAGCGCGGCGCACTTCACCAGCTTCGCCAGCCCCTGCCCGCGGTACTCCGGCATGGTCGCGGTCATCTTCGACCAGATCCGCTGCCGGTCACCGGTGCTCTGGGTGAACCCGATCACCCGCTCGCCGTTGTACAGCGCGACGCTGAGGTCCTTCATCAGGTCCGGCGACTCCCAGACGTCGGCGAGCCAGTCGTCGTACGGGCGGGTGGTGATCTTCGCGTCGCCCGGCTTGGTGCGCTGGGCGATCACGTCCGCCTCGTAGACC
The DNA here is from genome assembly GCF_040613535.1 of Kribbella sp. NPDC006257. Classification (NCBI taxonomy): domain Bacteria; kingdom Bacillati; phylum Actinomycetota; class Actinomycetes; order Propionibacteriales; family Kribbellaceae; genus Kribbella; species Kribbella sp. NPDC006257. The sequence continues at coordinate 138,141 of NZ_JBEXSJ010000013.1, read as the reverse complement.
AGTTGCGGCTCCAGCTCGGTCAGTGGCACCAGGGTCGCGTCGTCCGGGGCCGCGGGCAGCGCGGGCGCCACCTTCGGCTCGATCTGCGCGTAGTGCACCTGACGGGTCTGCCGATAACCCCATTGGGAGGCCCAGTCCACGGACTCCGGATCGGCGAACACCCGGGCGCTGGTCGCGCCGGCGGATCGGAGATCGTCATGGGCTGCTTCCAGCAACTGCCTCCCGATCCCCTGGCCGCGGTGATCGGGATGGACCATCAACCGGAGCCCACCGTCGAGCGGCTCGGATCCGGCGATCAGCGAACTACTGGCCCAGCCGGCCAGCCGGCCGTCATCGGAGTACGCGACGAGCGTGCCGTTGCCGGGAGTCGGGTCGGCGCTCAGCCGATGGCGCAGGGCGGCCGCGGTGTGGACGAGGTAGGGGACGAGCTCGTCGTGCAGGGCAACGACGTTGTCCAGGTCACCCAGCTCAGCAGGCCTGATCTGCATCGGAACTCCTTCGGCGAAGTTCTGCCGAAGATAACCCCGGCACTAGTTTCAGCTCATCCGGACCATACCGGTGTGCCTCGCGACCCGGCGGTATCCGAGCCAGTTGTTGATCGCCAGCATCGGAGCGTTCACGTCATGGTTCACCGTGTAGGCCATCGTGATCCCCGCCGCCGCGGCAGCGTGCAGCCCGTGTGTCTTCACCACTTTCGCCAGACCCTGACCCCGGTACCGCGTGAGTGTGCCGGTCATGTCGGTCCAGAGCCGGTCGTCGGCAGTGATCACGTTGGTGAAGCAGACGACCTTGCCGTCGGCAACAGCCGCCGTACTGAGCTCCTTGTCGAACCCGGCCGAGTCCCAGATCTCCCGCTTGTAGGACTCGAGAGGGAAGTCACTGAAATCCTGGTCTCCCGGCACGTCAGCCACCGTCGCCAGGAACGCCGCGTACGCCGTCTCCATGTCGACAGCTGCCAGATTGGTCAGCTCGATGTCCGTTGGAACGGCCGGCGGCTCAGGCGCCCGGCGCGGATCCAACCCCGCGTAGTGCAACACGTCCGTTCCCTGGTATCCGTGCTTGAGCGCGAATTCCACCCCCGACTCGGTCGCACTCGAGAGCACCCGGCTGACCTCCTGCTTGGCCAGGTGCTCATCGACTGCCTCGGCAAGCGTCGTACCGATCCCCTGTCGCCGGTAGTCCGGATGAACCGCGATCGAGACGTGGTACTCCCCCGGCTGCGGTGACCAGGTCGACAGCATCGCCGCTCCCCAGCCGATCAGCCGGCCGGCATCCTCGATCGCGAACGAGCCGTTGCGCTCTTCGGCGAGCCGCTCCGCCAGCTCCCGGCGGAAATCGGCCGGCGCCGTCACCCGGTAGGGAAAGACGCGGCCGTTGAGGGCCAACAGCTCATCGGCGTCGGACGGCCGGCCAGGTCTCACAGCGTCCTCAGCAATCCATGTTCGGTAGCGATCCGCTTGTAGCCCAGCCAGTTGTTGATGGCAAGCATCGGACCGTTCTCGTCGTCGTTGGCGGTGAACGCCCCGGTGATCCCGGCCTCGGCGGCCCGGCGTAGACACACCGACTTGACCAGCTTCGCCAAACCACGACCCCGGTACGCCGGAATGCTGCCCGTCATCCCGGTCCACGCCCGGTCGCCGTCCCGCGAGAGCACGGTGAAGGCGGCCACCTCTTCACCGGCCATCGCGGCTACTCCCAGTTCGGGGTTCCGGCCGGGTGCGTTCCAGACCTCGTCGAGCCACTCCTGATAGCCGACCGCGTCCAACGGCGAATCGCCCGGTTCGTCGAGAGATGAGATCGCATCGGCGGCGTAGACCTGCTCGGGTTGCAGCTCGTCGATCCGCTTGAGCTCGATGCCTTCCGGGGTGGCCGGGAGGTCGGGCAGCACGCGCGGGTCGATGCCGGAGAAATGCAGCTGCCGCGTTCCGTCGTATCCACGTCGTTTCGCGAAGTCCAGACCGGAAGGTTGCGTCGCCGTGCTGACCCGGACCGCTCCGATCTCCTGCAGGTGTTCGTGCAGGCGGTCCGACAACGCCCCGCCGATCCCTTGCAGTCGCTGCTCCGGATGCACGTAGATGGAGATGTTTCCCTGACCCGGTTCGCTGGTCCAGACGTTCAGCCCGGCCGATCCCCAGCCGACCAGCCGGCCCTCGGACTCGGCGACCAGCGCGAGGAACCGTTCACCCGGCGACTGGACCGTGATCATGTGCCGGGCCGCGTCGGCCGACAGCACCTTGTAGCTGTAGGTCTCCCGGCGCAGCCGGGCCACCTCTTCGGCATCGCCGGCCACGGCCGGTCTGATCTGCATGCTCGCGACGATAGCCAGCGGCCCTGCCGGTCGCCACGGAATAACCCGATCGGGCAGGTTGGGACGTGATCGCAACAGACGGGATTCTGTCCAGAGCCTGCCGGGCATTAGGGTTGGCCGGTGCCCGTGATCGCGACCACAGCGTTGACCAAGCGGTATCCGCGTGTCACGGCCCTGGACGAGCTGACTGTCGAGGTGGGGTCCGGCGTGACCGGGCTGGTCGGAGCCAACGGTGCCGGCAAGTCGACCCTGCTGAAGATCTTGCTCGGACTGATCGCCCCGACCGCCGGAAGTGCCATCGTGCTGGGACACGACGTGGTCACCGGCGGCGAGGCGGTCCGAGCCCTCGTCGGCTACATGCCCGAACACGACTGCCTGCCGCCCGACGTGTCGGCGACCGAGTTCGTCGTGCACCTCGGCCAGATGTCCGGCCTGCCCGCGACCGCCGCCCGTGAACGAGCCGCTGACGTACTGCGGCATGTCGGCCTCGACGAGGCGCGCTACCGCCCGATGGGTGGCTACTCGACCGGTATGAAGCAGCGGGTCAAACTCGCCCAGGCACTCACGCACGACCCCAAACTTGTTCTGCTGGACGAACCGACCAACGGTCTGGACCCGGCCGGCCGCGACGAGATGCTCGCGCTGGTCCGACGGATCGGAACCGAGTTCGGCATCCCCGTTCTGATCACCTCGCACCTGCTCGGCGAGTTGGAGCACGTCTGCGACCACATCGTCGTACTCGACGGCGGCCGGCTGTTGCGGTCGGAGTCGAAGGCCGCGCTGACCGGTGAGACCGGAGTACTTGCGATCGAAGTACGGGATCTCAGTGGTCGCGATCGGTTGGGCGCCGCGTTGGCTCGGGCCGGTGCGCGAGCCCGGCCGGACGGCCCGTTGGTGCTGGTGGAGATCACCGGCGAGGAGACGTACGACGTGGTCCGCGACACCGTCGCCGAGCTCGGGCTCGGCCTGGTCCGGATCGAGCAGCACCGGCACCGGCTGGAAGAGGTCTTCAGTGTCTGATCAGCTGCGTCCGCCCGCGGCAGGTGTCATCCACGACATCGGTTACCGGCACTACGACGGTCCCCGGCTGGGCCGGTTCGCGATCACCCGCGCGCTGACGGCGAGCAGCTTGCGGCACGCCTACGGCCTCGGCCGGTCGGGTAAGTCCAAAGTGATGCCGATCCTGCTGCTCGCGGTGATGGTCGTCCCGACCGCGATCATCGTCGGCATCGAGAACGCGATGCAGTTCGACAAGCCAGCGGTGATCCCGGCCGACTTCCTGTTCCTGCTGCAACCGGTCATCGCGCTCTACCTGGCATCCCAGGCACCGCAGTTGTTCTCCCGCGACCTGCGCTACCGGTCGATCGTGCTCTACCTGGCGCGCCCACCCCGGCGTACGGACTATGCGTTCGCGAAGCTGGTCGCGCTGGTCCTCGCGCAGATGGTGCTGATGGGCCTGCCGCTGTTCATCCTGTACGTCGGGGCGCTGCTGGCGAAGTACAACTTCGTTGACATGAGCAAGGAGTTCCTCGCGGGGCTCGTCGCGGCGTTCCTGCTGTCGATCCTGCTGGCCGCGCTGGGTGGATTGATCGCGGCCGCGACGCCTAGGCGGGGATTCGCGGTCGCCGCGATCATCGCCGTACTGATGGTGTCGTTCACGGCGGTCGTCACGACATCGGCGATCCTCGACAGGGACGGGAACATGACCAGCGTCGCGGCGCGGTATGCGAATCTCGCCTCGCCGTTCTCATTGGTGGAGACGCTGCAGCGATTCATCCTGCACAGCGGTGGCGGCTGGCGGCCGACGACCGTGCAGGGGCTGGTGTTCGCCGGGGTCTACGTGGTGCTCGTCGGCCTGCTCGTCTGGGGCGTCAACGGGCGGTACGCGAAGGTGGCCCGCGGATGAGCGTGATCCGGATCGACAAGGTCTCCCGCTGGTACGGGAACGTGGTCGCGGTCAACGACGTGTCGATGACGATCGGGCCGGGCGTCACCGGTCTACTCGGACCGAACGGCGCGGGCAAGTCCACCCTGATCACGATGATGGCGGGCTTCCTGCCGCCGTCGGTCGGTGCGGTGACACTGGACGGTACGCCGGTGTGGCGCAACGAAGGTGCGTATCGGCACATCGGGTTGGTGCCGGAGACCGAGGCTGCCTACGACACGTTGACCGGGTATCGGTTCGTGCTCGCCAACGCTTCGCTGCAGGGGCTGGACGATCCGGGTGCGGCGACGTCGGCCGCGCTGGGGCTGGTCGAGATGCAGGAGCCTGCCGGGCGACGCATCTCGACGTACTCGAAGGGGATGAAGCAGCGGATCAAGATGGCCGCGGCGCTCGTCCACGAGCCGTCGGTGCTGCTCCTCGACGAACCCTTCAACGGGATGGATCCGCGGCAGCGGCTGCACCTGATGGAGCTGCTCCGCAAGATGGGCGCGGACGGGCGGACGGTGCTGTTCAGCTCGCACATCCTGGAGGAAGTGCAGCAGGTCGCGACGCAGATCGAGGTGGTGGTCTCCGGGCGGCACGCGGCCTCCGGCGACTACCGCGCGATCCGCACGCTGATGACGGACCGGCCGGTGCTCTACCGGCTGCGCTCCAGCGACAACCGCCGGCTCGCGTCGGCACTGATCGGCGACCCGTGTACGTCGGGTCTCGATCTCGACGGCACCGCTCTGCAGGTGCAGGTGATCGACTTCGAACGCTTCAGCCGGCTGGTGCCCGGGCTGGCCCGAGAGCTCGGTATCCGGCTGCTCGAGGTGGCGCCGACCGACGAGTCGCTCGAGAGCGTCTTCTCCTATCTCGTCGGGAGGCGCTGATGGTCCGCACGATCGCTGCTTTGACGTTCTCCACGTTGTTCGGTCATCGGCGCGGGCTGCTGCTGTTCATCCTGCCGGGCGTGCTGCTCGGGCTCTGCGTGCTGCTGGCGCTGACGGTCGACGGCACCGCGGACTTCAGTGCCGCGCTGCTCCTGCAGTTCGGGCTCGCGGTGATCGTGCCGCTGGTCTCGCTGATCGCCGCCACCGGCGCGATCGCGACCGAGATCGACGACGGCTCGATCGTGTACCTGCTGAGCAAGCCGATCAAGCGCTCCGCGATCATCCTCACCAAGGCCGCCGTCGCGATCGGCGTCATCTTCGTCCTGGCCGCGGTCCCGATGGTCCTCAGCGGCCTGATCCTGGACCACTCAGACCCCGGTACGGCGCTCGCCTTCGGCCTCGGCACCCTGGTCGCCGGCATCGCCTACACCGCGATCTTCATCGCCCTGTCGGTCATCTCCGGCAACGCCGTCACCATCGGCCTCTTCTACGCCCTGCTCTGGGAAAGCGTCATGGGCCAGTACGTCGCCGGCGCCCGAGCCCTCTCGGTCCAGCAATGGACCCTCTCCCTCATCCACAAACTCTCCGATGCCCCCCACCTGGACCCGGCCGTCAAACTCCCCATCGGCGCCTTCCTCCTGGTCGCAGTCACCGCAGCAGGCCTAGTCCTAGCCACCACCCGCCTCCGCTCCCTAACCCTCTCCTCCGCGGAGTAATCCACAGCCAGCACCGCGGAGGAATTCCTCAACCACCCGGCATCGGTCAGTCGAGCCGGTAGGACGCGGGTGGTTCGGCGAGTCGAGACGGTAGGTGCTCCCGGATCATCTCGGGTTGGCCAGGATGCGATAGGGGCGGAGCGCCTGCTGGTGCCTACGGTCCACAACCCCTTGGTCTGCAGGTAAAGGGGTCGTCCGTGGGACCGGGGTCGGCGCAGACTGGTGGGATGACGGCTGCTTCGGTGTTTGCGGGTTTGATGGTTTCGGATGCTCCTCGGCCTGAGTTCGAGGAGGTCCTGCGGCCGTTCGCGCCGTTGATCGGGAGCTGGGATCTCGACGTGAGCTGGTACGACGACGAGGGCCAGGTGAGCCGGGCGACCAAGGGTGAGTGGCACTTCGCCTACGCACTCGACGGACGAGCGGTCGCCGACATCTGGATCACCCCGAGCCGCGCTCAACGGGTGATCGACGGAGACGGCGAATGGGGCCTCTCCGTCCGCATCTACGACCCGGAGTTGAAAGCCTTCCGCTCCACCTGGATGGGCCCGGCGGCCGCCCTCGTCAAAACCTTCATCGCCCACGCCACCGACGACACCATCACCCTGGAAACCCCCGGCCCCACCAAAACCCGCTGGGCCTTCTCCGGCATCACCGCCACCACCTTCAACTGGCGCAACGAAGACGAAGACGAAGCCGGCAACATCACCCTCCGCCAAACCTTCCAGGCGACCCGCAGCAGTCAGCTGTAGGTGGCTACTGCGGCAGTGGCTAGGTCTAGGAGGGTGGTGCGGAGGTCTGGGGGCTCGAGGACTTCTACGTCGGCGCCGAAGCCTAGGAGTACGCCGCAGGCTGCTTCGCGGACTCGGAAGCGTAGAGCTACGTGAGGCCAGGGGTCGGTGGGGGCGGGGATGGGGCGGGGGTGTTCGCCCTTGGCGAGCATGGGGGCTGCTATCCGGCGGACGGTGGCGGCTCGGTCTGGGTGGACTCTGATGATGACGTCTACGCCGGCGGGGGCGTGGCGTTCCAGGCCTGAGCGTAGGCGTTGCCATTCTTCTTGCAGGTCCAGGTTTTCGGGTCTTGTTGCTGGTTCGTCGAGCACGTCGACCTGTTCTACGCGGGAGACTCTGTACATTCTCGGCTCGCCACGGTGAGCGGCTACCAGGTACCAGCGGCCGGCTTGTTCGACCAGGCCCCAGGGGTTGACGGTACGGCGTACTCGGCGACCCTCGGATGCGGACGCGTAGCGGATGCGGATGCGACGGCGGGTCACCACCGCCTGGCGTAGTACGGGCAAGGCGCCGGTGTCTTCGGCTTCGGCGAACCAACGGCGGCGATCTACGACTATGGCGCCGGAGAGAGCTTCGGCGTCGTCCTGAAGTTGCAGGGGCAACGTGGAGGACAGCTTGCCCATCGCGGACTGCAATGCGTCATGCAGGCCTAGCTCCTGTGACAGGGAAGCTCTGCCGGACCAAGCGAAGAGGGCTTGAGCTTCGCGGGGAGTGAGGCCGCTCACGTCTGCTCGGTAGCCGGGCAGGAGCACGCAGCCGCCGTTGCGACCGCGTTCTGTATAGACAGGGACGCCTGCTGCCGACAGGGCTTCCATGTCTCGCATCACCGTGCGCCTGGAGACTTCCAACCTCCCGGCCAGATCGCCTGCACTCAGCCGCGAGTGCTGCTGCAGCAACAGGATGATCTGCAGCAGGCGGTCGGCTCTCACGCCAAGAAATATAAGACAGAAGATGTCCCATATACAGCGCGAGAGTGGTTCCGACACCAACTCACTGGAGGAAGATCGTGACGGACCCACGCCCGATGCTCATCGCCGCACTGGACCAGACGCAGGCGGTGATCGACACCGTCGGCGCCGAGGACCTGGACCGGCCGACGCCTTGCCCGGAGTACGACGTACGCACGCTGCTCGGGCATCTCGTCACCGTGGTCGGCCGGATCAACCTTGCCCTGTCCGGCGGCGACCCGCTGACGATCCCGTCGGTGACGACCGGCATCACCGACTTCGCCGGCGCCTGGAAGGAAGGACGCACAAAGCTCGACGAGACCCTCGCCGACGCTTCAGTACTCACCCAGATCTGCAAGCTGCCCTGGGGAACTCTGCCGGGCGCAGCAGCAATCGCTGCCTACACAGGCGAACTGACGACTCACTCCTGGGACTTGGCCAAAGCAACAGACCGTACTGCGATGCTCGACGACTCACTAGCCGAGCACTGTCTGCCCCTGGTCAAGCAGTTCATCCCTGCCGAGCCGCGAGGCGGTCACGTGCCGTTCGGCCCCGTGATCGAGGTCGCGCCCGACGCCCCGGCGTACGACCAGCTAGTCGCCTGGGAAGGCCGCAGGCCGTAGTACGGACCGAACGCCCGGCTCTCACACGAGAGCCGGGCGGCCAGGTCGGGGCCGACGGGTTGCCGACAGCCGCCGGGGTAGTTCAGCCGGTCATCCCGCCCGTCAAGGTGATGCCGCCGTCGATGGTGATGGTCTGCCCAGTGATCCACGACGCTTCGTCGGAGAGCAGGAACCAGACCAGCGAGGCGACGTCCTCCGGGCGGCCGAGGCGCTTCATCGGGTACGTCGCGGCGACCTTGTCCTCGCGACCCTCGTAGAGCGCGCCGGCGAACTTGGTCTTCACCACCGCGGGAGCAACCGCGTTGATCCGGATGACCGGCGCGAGCTCGACGGCCAGTTCGCTAGTCACGCGCGACAGCATCGCCTTGGTCGCGCCGTACCAGCCGATGCCAGGCGACGGCGACAAGCCGGCCACCGACGACAGGTTGACGACGGCACCGCCGTGGATGCCCATCCACGCGTCCTTGCAGGCTTTCACCCAGGCGATGGTCGCCAACACGTTCGTGTCGACCATCTTCGCGGCGACGGTCTGGTCCACGTCCAGTAGCGAACCGTAGATCGGGTTGATGCCGGTGTTGTTCACCAGCAGATCCACTGACCCGTACGTCGCTACTGCAGCGGCTACAACACTCGCACGGTGCTCAGGGTCAGCCGCCTTACCTGCAACGGCCAGTGCGTTCGCCCGGCCGCCAAGCAACTCCACTGCTTCGTCCAGCGTCTCCTGCGTACGCCCGGTGATCACTACACGCGCGCCGTCGGCCACGAGACGCTGGGCGATCGCCAGGCCGATACCGCGGGAGGCACCGGTGACGATCGCCGTACGGTCCTTGAGACTCATCAGCTGAGGCGCTCCAGGATGACGGCCATCCCCTGGCCGCCGCCGACGCACATCGTCTCCAGCCCGAACTGCTTGTCCTCGAACTGCAGCCCGTTCACCAGCGTCGTCATGATCCGCGCACCGGTCGAGCCGAACGGGTGGCCGAGAGCGATCGCACCGCCGTGCACGTTCAGCCGGTCCTCCTCGATCCCCAGCTCGCGCGCCGAACCGATCACCTGTACGGCGAAGGCCTCGTTGATCTCGACCAGGTCGATGTCACCGATGCTCATCCCGGCCCGGGCAAGGGCCTGCCGGGTCGCGTCGACCGGGCCGAGACCCATGATCTCCGGCGACAGCCCGCTCACACCGGTCGAGACGATCCGGGCCAGCGGGGTCAGGCCGAGCTCACGCGCCTTGGTGTCGCTCATGATCACCACGGCCGCGGCGCCGTCGTTCAGCGGGCAGCAGTTGCCCGCCGTGACCGTGCCGTCGGGACGGAACACCGGCTGCAGCTGGCTGACCTTCTCCAGCGTCGTACCGGCCCGCGGGCCGTCGTCCTTGCTCACCACGGTGCCGTCCGGCAGCGTCACCGGGACGATCTCGCGCTCGAAGAAGCCGTTGCCGATCGCCTTCTCGGCCAGGTTCTGCGACCGTACGCCGAACGCGTCCTGATCGGCCCGGCTGATCCCCTTGAGCGTCGCCACGTTCTCCGCGGTCTGGCCCATCGAGATGTAGATGTCCGGGATCAGGCCGTCCTCGCGCGGGTCGTGCCAGGTCTCGTTGGTCTCGGCGTACTTCTCGGTCCGCTGCACCGCGTCGGCGAACGCCTCGTTGAACGAACTCGGATCGCCCACCCCGGCCGACCCGAAGTTCTTGTACCGCGAGACGCACTCGACGCCGGCGCTGACGAAGATGTCGCCCTCACCGGACTTGATCGCGTGGAAGGCCATCCGCGCGGTCTGGGTCGACGACGCGCAGAACCGGTTGATCGTGGTCGCCGGGGTGTTGTCCCAGCCGAGCTGGACGGCGATCCGGCGGGCCATGTTGCCGCCGTGCTCGTCGTGCGGCTCGGCGCAGCCGACCATCAGGTCCTCGATCTGGTCGCCGGTGAGTCCGATCTTGTCGGTCGCGGCCTTGATCATCTGGACGGCCAGGTCGTCCGGCCGGATGTCCTTCAGCGAACCCTTGCCGGCCCGCCCGATCGGCGACCGCGCGGTGGAGACGATGACTGCTTCAGGCATTCCAGATCCCTTTCTACAGGCCCAGATCGCGGCCGATGAGTTCCTTCATGATCTCGTTCGATCCCGCCCAGATCTTCGTGACGCGGGCATCCCGCCAGGCGCGCGCGACCCGGTACTCATTCATATACCCGTAGCCGCCGTGCAGCTGGACGCAGGCGTCCAGGATCTCGTTCTGGATCTGTGCGCTCCACCACTTCGCCTTCGCCGCGTCGACCGCGGAGAGCCGGTCCTCGTCGTGCGCGACGATCGCGTTGTCGACATACGCCTGGGTGACCTCGGCCTTGGTGACCAGCTCGGCGAGCACGAACTTGTTGTACTGGAACGACCCGATCGGCTGACCGAACGCCTTGCGCTGCTTCACGTACTCGATCGTCTCGTCGAGGATCTGGGTGGCGTGCGCGATGTTCGACACCGCGGCGCCGACCCGCTCCTGGGCGAGGCGCTCCATCATGTGGATGAAGCCGCGGTCGACCTCGCCGATCACGTTCTCGTCCGGGACGAAGACGTCCTCGAAGAAGAGTTCCGACGTACCGGACTCGGTCTGGCCGACCTTGTCCAGCTTGCGGCCGCGGGCGAAGCCCTCCATCCCCTCTTCGATCGCGAACAAGGTGATGCCCTTGGCGCCCTTGCTCGGGTCGGTCCGGGCGGCGGTGATGGTGAGGTCGGCCATGTCGCCGTTGGTGATGAAGGTCTTCGACCCGTTCACCACCCAGCCGCCGTCGACCCGCTTCGCGGTCGTCTTCAGCGCGGCCAGGTCGGAGCCGCCGGACGGCTCGGTCATCCCGATCGCGGCGATCAGCTCACCGGAGCAGAACTTTGGCAGCCAGCGCTGCTTCTGCTCCTCGGTGCCGAGATCGACCAGGTACGGCGCGGCGCAGTCGAAGTGGATGCCGAAGCAGCTCGACAGGGAGGCCGAGACCTTCGAGACCTCCTCGGCGAAGACCGCGTTGAACCGGTAGTCGCCGACCGACGATCCGCCGTACTCCTCCGGTACGTCGAGGCCGAGGAAGCCCTGCTTGCCGGCTTCCAGCCAGGCGGCACGCTCGATCGTCTTCTCCTCGAGGAACTGCTCCATCCGCGGTACCAGCGAACGGTCGGCGTACTCCTTGGCACTCGCCCGGAAGGCGTGGTGGTCCTCGCCGAAGATGATGCGGTCCATCGATGGGCCTCCCTCGAGATGTGCTGGCTAAGCGCTTGCTTAGCTTGACCAATCTAGGGCAGGCTGTCAACGTGTCCGCAGTCACCAGCCCCCTCGTCTGGGAGCACGTCCAGCCCCCCGCCGCCCGCCGGCTCCTCACCGGTGCCATCGACGCCTTCGCCGAACGCGGCTTCCAGGCCACCACCACCCGGGACATCGCCTCCCGGGCCGGCATGAGTCCTGCGGCCCTCTACGTCCACTACCCCTCCAAGGAACGCCTCCTCTTCGAGATCTCCCTCTACGGCCACAAAGCAGCCCTGGAGATCTTGTCCGCCGCCGACCTGGGCATCGACCCTGGCGAAAGACTGCGCGGGATGGTTTCGGCGTTCACGGCTTGGCATGCGGAGCACCACACGATTGCCCGGGTGGTGCAGTACGAACTGGCGGCGTTGAGTCCGGAGCATTTCGCCGAGGTCGCAACGATCCGGCGGGCGATTTCCGATCTGGTGGAGCGGGTGCTGGCGGACGGAGTAGCAGACGGCTCGTTCGCAGTGGGCGACTTGCACGGTACGACGCTCGCCGTGCTCTCGTTGTCGATCGACGTAGCCCGGTGGTATTCACCGTCCCGCCAGGACCCCAGCGAACTCGGCACCTTGTACGCCGACCTCGCGCTCCGCATGGTCCAGGCATAGAAGAGGCCCCGCGCTCCCCCACAAACAAGCGGGAAGCGCGAGGCCTACAAATTCACCGCGCGACGCGGCGTACCGGCGTACCGGAGATCAGGCCTGCAGAGCGGCCTGGACGTCGAGGTGGATGTCGACCTTGTCGCCGATCAGCAGCTTGCCACCCTCGAGCGGCACGTTGAAGTCGATGCCCCAGTCCTTGCGGCTGATCGAGGTGGAGGCCTCGAAGCCGATGATGGTCTGGCCGTAGGCGTTCTGGTCGACGCCGAGGAACTCGACGGCGAACTCGATCGGCTTGGTGACGTCCTTGATGGTCAGGTCGCCGGCCAGGATGTAGTCGTCACCCTCGGGCTTGAAGGCGGTGCTGACGAACGTCATCTTCGGGCTGTTCTCGGCGTCGAAGAAGTCGCCGGACTTCAGGTGACCGTCGCGCTGCGCGTTCCGGGTGTGCACGGAACCCAGCTCGACCGTCACGTTGGCGGTCGACTCCTCGAGCGCGTCCTTGACGACGATCTCGCCGCTGAACTCCTCGAAGGTTCCGCGAACCTTGGTCATCAGGTGGCGAACGGTGAAACCGATCTCGGTGTGCGCCACGTCGAGCGCGTACGTACCGGTCACCAGGCCGGGGATCGAAGTGGTAGCGGTCTGGCTCATGAGGTCCTCTCAGGCAAATCAGGATGGGGGCGTCGTGCCGCTCGGTAGGATGAGTTGATGCATCAACCGATGGGTACGACAGTAGACAGTAACGATTTAAAAGTCAACTACATTCCCGGTACACTGTTCTCGTGACGATGACTACTGGGACCCGGTGGCTGACCGCCGAGCAGCAGGTGGCGTGGCGTGCCTACCTGCTGGGCACTGCACGCCTGATGGCCAAGCTCGACGACGACCTGCGCCAGTTCGGTCTGGGCATCAACGACTACGAGATCCTGGTCCGCCTGTCCGAATCGCCCGACCGGCGACTCCGGATGGCCGAACTCGCCGACCGGCTCCACCAGAGCCGCTCACGCCTCACCCACACCGTCGGCCGGCTCGAAGCAGCAGAGCTGGTACGGCGTACTTCGTGCAAGAGCGACAAGCGGGGCGTATGGGCCGAGCTCACCGACGCGGGGATGTCCCTGCTCGAGCAAGCAGCGCCGTACCACGTGGAAGGTGTCCGCGAGAACCTCGTGGACGTGGCCTCACCCGAGGACTTCGCCGCCATCGGCCGGGTCTTCGACGCCGTCGCGGAACACATCGGCCAGCGTTGACCCTGACCGAAGCCCTGGTGGCGGCGGGATCCCTCGTCGTCTTCCAGGGCGACTCGATCACGCACGGCGGCCGCGGACCTTCGGAGGACCCCAACCACATTCTCGGGCACTCGTACCCGTTCCTGATCGCCGCCGAGGCCGCCGCGCGGTACCCCGAGCACGGCTGGCAGTTCGTGAATCGCGGCGTCAGTGGTGACACCGTCGCGGATCTCGCCGCTCGCTGGGATCTTGATGCGCTCGACCATCGGCCCGATGTCCTGAGCATCTTGGTCGGCGTGAACGATGTCGGCGAAGTGATGGAGGGCAAATCGGACGATAGCTCCGGGGTCGCCTTCCGATCGGCGTACCGGGCCTTGCTGGAGCGGACTCGCGAGGCGCTGCCGTCAGTACGCCTGGTGCTGGGCGAGCCGTTCTACCTGCCGACCAGCCCGCGGCCCGAACTGCGAGAGACCTGGGCCGCCCTCGTCACGGCGTACGCCGCTATCGTCCGCGATCTTGCCGGCGCCTACTCCGCTACCTTCGTGCCCTACCAGCGCGCTCTGGACGCCGCCGCCACGCGCGCTCCTGCCGAACACTGGATCTGGGACGGCATCCACCCGACGTACGCCGGCCAACGCATCCTCGCCGACACCTGGATCGACGCGGTCTCCAGCTAGCTCGCGGTGGTGATCTCGAAGGGTGCCTCGTCGCGGCCTTCGCCGCGGTAGGCCATCATCGCGTCGCGCATCCGGCGCTTCACCGGGGGCAGGTGGTTGACCGTGCGCATCGCCGTACGCATCCCGGCCAGGACGACCCGGCCGATCACCGGCTTGTGGATCGGGTCGTTGCCGCTCATCTGTGCCCGCGACTTGAGCACCGCGTCGAAGCCGTACTCGATCATCTTCGCCTCGTACTCATGGACAGCTGGAATCAACTCGGCGCGACCGTCGCGGACCTCGATCAGCTTGCGGCAGAGCAGCAACGCGTCGCGCAAGGCGGTGTTCGCGCCGACTCCACGACCTGGCGTCATCGTGTGAATGGCGTCACCCAGAAGCGTCACATTGCTGCTCGGCCAGGCATCCAGCGGCACCGAGGTCCAGATGTTCACCGGGAAGCAGGTGCCGGGGTCGGTCAGCTCGAGGAGGCGGCGGAAGTTCGGGTGCCAGTCGGGCGTGAGCTTGATCGCGAGGTCGATCAGCTCCTGGCCGCGCAGGTCCATCACGTTCGCCGGGAGCTTGTCAGCGGTCGCCGACAGACCCCAGTTGATGTAGTCGCGGGTGTTGTCGAACTGCAGGCCCGGCCAGTTGTTGATCAGCTCCTCGGTGTTGCCACCGATCCCGTGCTTGACCTTGCCGTCGCGGTCCCACTGGAACTCCATCACGTGCACGATGCAGGCGATACCGCGCGGCGCCTGCATCAGCGTGATGCCCTCGAACACCTTCGGTGGAACGAGTTTGCCGCTCTCGTCGGTGAGCGGGAGCTTGCCGGCGATCGCGATGATCCCGGTCTCCTCGGTCTTCGCCTGCGGCAGGTACTGGCGGCGTACCCGCGAGCCGGAGCCGTCCGCGGCGACGAGCAGATCCCCGGTCGCCTCCGAACCGTCCGCGAAGTACGCCGTGACGCCGTCCGCGCGCTGCTCGAAGCGGACGAACTCCTTGCCGAACTCGACCACGTCCTCCAGGCCGGTCAGCAGCACCTGGCGCAGCGTCATCCGGCTGATCGACTTTTCGCTCTCGACCGGGTCGGACTGCGGCGGGATCTCCAGCGAGAGGACCTCTTTGAAGTCCTCGGTCATCATGTTGAAGTACTTCGGGTCGCGGGCCTTGGTCGCCACGAACGTGTCGTAGAGGTCGCTCGGCAGCAACGCCTTGAGCGCCCGGCTGCCGTCGGGGTCGATGCCGACCCGATAGCCGTGCAGCCCGTCGGTCCGTAGTACGTCGCGCTCGAACACCGTGACGCCGATCCCGGCCCGCTTGAGGCCGTGCGCCAGCGCGAGTCCGCCGGTCCCACCACCGATCACCAGCACCTTCATCGTGGTCAGCTCCTCTAAGATCAGTTCTCTCGATTGTTCAAGTATCTCGGTAATCCGAGTATCTTGGAGATCCGAGAGAAATGCAAGCCCGGTTCTGGCGTGGAGGTCGAGATGAGCACCAGAGAAGAAGTCACCGCGGAGCTGCAGCAGCGGATGATCCGCTTCATCGCGGACGTGATCCTGTTCAACCACGCGGTCTCGGCCAAGCTCGGCCTGGGCGCCAGCGACTCGCAGTTCATGACGCTGCTCCAGTCGCACGGCCCACTCACCCCACGCCAGCTCTCGGAGTTCACCGGCCTCACCTCGGGCACGGTCACCGGCGTCATCGACCGCCTGGAGTCCTTCGGCCTGGTCACCCGCCGCCCCGACCCCACCGACCGCCGCAAGGTCCTGGTCACCCCCTCCTTCGAGGCCATCCAGGAAAAACTCGCCCCCCTCTACGAGGAACAAGGCCGCCGCATCCAGGCCGTCCTAGCCACCCGCACCACCGACGAACTCCGAACCATCTCCACCTTCCTCGCCGACGCCATCGACAACTCCCAACCGCTTCAAGACCTGTAGTGGTACTGCGGTACGACCGGGTGGTGGGGAAATCGGTCGGTGGTACTACGGGTTCGGGGGTGGTGGGTTCCTAGCGTGGGAGGTGAGGCGGCCGGGTGGTCCGGGGCCCGGAGGTTGGGGACTACGCGAATGATCGAGGCACAGCTACTGACCAAGCGGTACGGCGAGACGACGGCGGTGGATCGGCTGGACTTCACCGTGCGGCCGGGGACGGTGACCGGGTTCCTCGGGCCGAACGGGGCCGGCAAGTCCACGACGATGCGGATGATCATCGGCCTGGACGCACCGACCAGTGGCACCGTCACCGTCAACGGACGCCGGTACGCCGCGCATGCCGCGCCCCTGCAGGAGGTCGGAGCGCTGCTGGAGGCGCGGTCGATCCACCCCGGGCGATCCGCGTTCGACCACCTGATGGCGCAGGCCTACACGCACGGCATCCCGAAGCGCCGGGTCGAGGAAGTCATCGAGCTGACCGGCCTGCAATCGGTCGCGAAGAAACGCGCCGGCGCGTTCTCACTCGGCATGGGGCAACGACTGGGAATCGCGGCCGCTCTGCTCGGCGATCCAGCCACCGTGATGCTCGACGAACCGGTGAACGGGCTCGACCCCGAAGGCGTGCTGTGGATCCGCAACCTGCTCACCGGGCTCGCCGCGGAAGGCCGCACGGTCTTCGTCTCCTCACACCTGATGAGCGAGATGGCCCTGGTCGCCGATCACCTGATCGTCGTCGGCCGCGGCCGGTTGCTCGCCGACACCACCGTCGATGAGCTGGTCCGCCAGGCCGACGGCGACACCGTCACCGTCGCAACGGCCGACCCCGCACGCCTGCGCGAAGTACTGGCTGGTCCAGGCGTCGAAATCACCGGCCAGGCAGGCTCGGAGGAACTCCAGGTGAGCGGTCTGACAGCCCGGGAGATCGGAACCTCAGCAGCGCAAGCAGGAATCGCGCTCTTCGAACTCACCGCCAAAACCGTCTCGCTGGAAGAAGCCTTCATGGAACTGACCAAGGACGCCGTCGAGTACCACGGCACGACCGGGAGCGTGGCCGCATGAGCGTCCTCACCTCACCAGCCCCCGCGTCGAGCAACCCGACGCCGGCGGCCCGGCGTCCGGAGTACAAGGTCACCGGCCGTCGCGTACTCCGGTCCGAATGGGCGAAGCTGTGGTCGCTGCGCTCGACCTGGATCACTCTCGGCGTCGGCCTGCTGTTCCTGATCGCCTTCGGCCTCATCGCAGCCGCGCGGTACAAGTCGAGTGTGACGTCGGGCCGGCAGCTCGACCCCGACTTCGCCGACGCGACCGGGCTCACTCTGTCCCTCTTCGGGGTCGCCCTGGCCCAGCTGGCGCTCGGCGTCCTGGGGGTGCTGGTCACCGCCGGCGAGTACTCCACCGGAATGATCCGTTCGACGCTGGCCGCGGTACCGAAGCGGTTGCCGGTGTTGTGGTCGAAGGTCACGGTCTTCGGAGTCGTCGCCTTCCTGATCGCCCTGATCGGCGCCGTCGTCACCTTCCTGATCGGCAGCGGCATTCTCTCCGGTACGCCGGCGGCTCTGACGATCTCTGACTCCGGCGTCGTTCGCAGTCTCCTGGGCGCCGCTGTCTACCTCGGCCTGGTCGGTGTCATCGGAGCAGCGTTGGGCGCCCTGCTGCGTTCCATCGCCGGCGGGATCTCCGTCCTGGTCGCCGCCCTGATGCTCGTCCCCGGCCTGATCTCTCTGCTGCCCGCTTCCTGGCACAACTCCATCCAGCCCTACCTGCCCAGCGTCGCCGGTGAATCGATGTTCGCGCTCCACAAGGCTGCCCACACGCTCTCCCCAGGTGCCGGCTTCGCCGTCTTCGGCGGCTGGACGGTCCTGCTCGTCGCAGCAGCGGCCTGGCGCCTCAAGCGCACGGACGCTTAGGGCGCTACGGCAACAATGAACAGGTGACCACAGTGACCAGCAGCGAGCCGATCGGCGCGGAGCCAGCCGCCGCCGATCCGCTGGCGCAGCGCGCCGACACTCCTGCCGATCCGCTGTGGCAGCATCCACTGGTCGTCCGGTTCGGTCGGATCGGCAGGCGGTTGCGCCGGTCCGACGCGGACCGCCCGTGGGTGCTCGACACTCTCGTCGTGATCGTCGTCTTCGCGATCTTCTGCCTCCCGGACCTGGGTCATCGGCACGACGCGCGAGAGCTCGGGGACTCCTTCGCGGAGCTGCCCGTCGGCGCGATGCTGCTGTTCCAGGCCGGTCTGGTGCTGCCGCTGTTCCTCCGCCGGCGTGCTCCGTTCGTCGCCTTCGCCGTCATCGCCCTCGTGTTTGCGATCCAGTGGTCGCAACCGGCCTTCCTGCGCGCGGATGTCGCGCTCCTGATCGCGCTGTACAGCCTGACGTTGCACGGCCGGCTCCGGGAGTTGCTGTGGGCCGGAGGCGTCATGATCGGCGAGTTGGCCCTGGCCGGCGTACGGGTCTCGGCTGTGGCTTCGATCGCGGAGGCGCTGTTCTTCCTGTTCACGGCCACGATCGCAGCCGTCGCGCTGGGTCTCGTCGTACGGATCAGGCGTTCGCAGCTGGCCGGTCTGCGCGAACACGCGGCCCGGCTGGAGATCGAGCGGGACCAGCGCAGCCGGCTCGCCGCCGCCGACGAACGGGCCCGGGTCGCGCGCGAGATGCACGACATCGTCGGCCACAACCTGTCCGTGATGATCACGCTGGCCGACGGTGGCGCGTACGCCGCGGATGTGAGCCCCGACCGCGGCGGCGAGGCGCTGCGGCTGATCGGCGAGACCGGCCGGCAGGCGATGAGCGAACTGCGCCGGATGCTCGGCGCTCTCCGCGAGCACACGGACACGCCGCAGCTCGCCCCTCAGCCGGGGATCGGCGACATCGACGCACTCTGCGGGCGGATCCGTGCCGCGGGACCGGGTGTCGTCTACCGGACAACCGGCGACGTCGACTCGCTGGATCGAGGCGTCCAGCTGGCGGCGTACCGGATCGTGCAGGAAGCCCTCACCAACTCCCTCAAACACGCGGGACCTTCGACCGCGACCGTCGTCTCGCTCGTTGTCGACGGACCTCGCCTGCAGATCCAGATCCAGGACACCGGACCGCCTGCTGGGACGCGGCCGAGCGCCGGCGATGACGGACATGGCTTGATCGGCATGAAGGAACGCGCTGCCTTGTACGGCGGAGCTGTCACCGCGGGCGTTCGTCCGGGCGGCGGCTGGATCGTGCGGACCGAACTCGACCTGACCCCTGTACTCCGATCCGAGGGGATCTGATGACCACCGTGCTCATCGTGGACGACCAGCCGCTGCAGCGGTTGGGGTTCCGGATGCTGCTGGAATCCGTCCCCGACACCCAGGTCGCCGGCGAGGCGTCGACTGGTTCGGAGGCGGTTCGGCAGGCGGCGGATCTGCGCCCGGACGTCGTACTGATGGATGTGCGAATGCCTGGCATGGACGGGATCGAGGCGACTCGGCAGATCGTCGCCAACGGTGGGCGGTCGCGGGTGCTCGTGCTGACGACGTTCGATCTGGACGAGTACGCCCATGCCGCGCTGCGTGCCGGTGCCAGCGGCTTTCTGCTCAAGGATGCTCATCCCGAGGAGCTGTTGGCCGGCATTCGGGCGGTGGCCGCGGGCGATGCGATCATCGCACCCGCGCTGACCCGCCGGCTGTTGGATGCCTACATCCACCATCTACCGGTGCGCGAGGAGTCGCAGGAGGACAACCCGCGGCTGCGCAGTCTCACCGATCGCGAACGGGAGATTCTCGTTGCCATCGGCAAGGGATGGACCAACACCGAGATCGCCACCCGGCTGACGTTGTCGGAATCCACCGTCAAGACACACGTCGGCCGGGTGCTCGCCAAGATCGGCGCCCGGGACCGCATCCAGGCCGTGATCCTCGCCTACGACCTGGAGCTGACCCGCCCTAACTCCCCCACGTGAAGGCTCAGTCGCGAGTGAGCTTGCGGTAGGTGACCCGGTGCGGACGGGCGGCTTCGGCGCCGAGCCGCTCGACCTTGTTCGCCTCGTACGCCGCGAAGTTGCCCTCGAACCAGAACCACTGCGACGGGTCGTCGTCGGTGCCTTCCCACGCCAGGATGTGGGTCGCGACGCGGTCCAGGAACCACCGGTCGTGGGAGATCACCACGGCGCAGCCCGGGAACTCCAGCAGCGCGTCCTCGAGCGACTGCAGGGTCTCGACGTCCAGGTCGTTGGTCGGCTCGTCGAGAAGCAGCAGGTTGCCACCCATCTTCAGCGTCAGGGCCAGGTTCAGCCGGTTGCGCTCACCACCGGACAGTACGCCGGTCGGCTTCTGCTGGTCCGGGCCCTTGAACCCGAACGACGCCACATACGCGCGGCTCGGCATCTCGAAGTTCGCGACCTTGATGTAGTCGAGCTCGTCGGAGACCTGCTGCCAGACCGTCTTCTTCGGATCGAGGCCGCCGCGCGACTGGTCGACGTACGAGATCCGGACCGTCTCACCGATCTTCAGCGAGCCGGCGTCCGGGGTCTCCTCGCCGACGATCATCCGGAACAGCGTCGACTTGCCGACACCGTTCGGGCCGACGATGCCGACGATGCCGGCCCGGGGCAGCGAGAAGCTCAGGCCGTTGATCAGCTTGCGATCGCCGAAGCCCTTCTCCAGCTTGTTCGCCTCGAGCACGGTGCTGCCCAGGCGCGGACCGGCCGGGATGTTGATCTCGTCGATGTCCAGCTTCTTGGATCGCTCGGCCTCGGCCGCGAGCTCCTCGTACCGGGCCAGCCGGGACTTGCTCTTGGTCTGCCGGGCCTTAGCGTTCGACCGGACCCACTCGAGCTCGCGCTCCAGGATCTTCTGCCGCTTCGCGTCCTTCTGGCCCTCGACCACGAGCCGCTGCTGCTTGGTCTCCAGGTACTTCGAGTAGTTGCCCTCGTACCCGTAGGTCTTGCCGCGGTCCATTTCCAGGATCCACTCGGCGACGTTGTCCAGGAAGTACCGGTCGTGGGTGATCGCCAGGACGGCACCCGGATACTTCTGCAGGTGCTGCTCGAGCCACAGCACGGACTCGGCATCCAGGTGGTTGGTGGGCTCGTCGAGCAGCAGCAGGTCGGGCTGCTGCAGGAGCAGCTTGCAGAGTGCCACCCGGCGGCGCTCACCACCGGACAGGTTGTCCACGATCGCGTCGGCCGGCGGGCAGCGCAGCGCGTCCATCGCCTGCTCCAGCTGCGCGTCCACGTCCCAGGCGTTGCGGTGGTCCAGCTCGGTCTGCAGGTCACCCATCTCGGCCAGCAGCGTGTCGTAGTCGGCGTCCGGATCGGCGAGCTCGGCGGAGATCTCGTTGAAGCGGTCCAGCTTCGCCTTGGTGTCGCCGACGCCTTCCTCGACGTTCTCCAGCACCGTCTTGCCCTCGGTCAGCGGCGGCTCCTGCAGCAGGATCCCCACCGAGGCGCCCTCGGCCAGCCGGGCCTCACCGTTGGAGGCCTGGTCCAGCCCCGCCATGATCTTGAACAGCGACGACTTGCCGGTGCCGTTCGGCCCGACCACGCCGATCTTCGCCCCGGTCAGGAAGTTCAGCGTGACGTTGTCGAGAACGACCTTGTCGCCGTGCGCTTTCCGGACGTTGCGAAGGGTGTAGATGAATTCCGCCATACCCCAGAGCCTATGTGCACACCCCCACGCAAACCCAACCGGCAGTCGACACGGCCTGGCCCCGGCACTTTCGGCCGGGCCGGCTGGGGCGCCGGGCGGACGAGTTGCCGCGTACGGCGTTCGATCACCACACGGTCAGCCGCGTGCCTCGAGCAGCTCCTTGAACTTGCGGAAGCTGATCGGCGCGCTCCGTTCGGCCTGCCGGCGGACCAGTGGGAGCAGAGCAATCCCGATCCCGTGGCCCTCGAAGTCGAGGTCGAAGGTGATCCGTGAGCCCGCGCCGCCGGGTCCGGGTTCGACGGTCAGTCGCGCCGTGGGACGGATCGGGCCATCCGTCCCCCGCGCCGCCCAGCTGTACGGCGGCGAGCTCTCGGTAACCTCCTGAGTCATCGCCCGGTCGGTACCGCGGATGCGGCGGGTCGTGGTGAATCGTGCGCCGACGGGGAGCGGGGCGTCGCCGTCGGTGCTCACTGACACGACATCGCCTTGCCACTCGCCGAATCGCTGAGGGTCGGTCGCATAGGCGAAGACCTCCTCGGGCGGTAGGGCGACTTCGATGATCGACTCCATGGAGCCCACCTCCTTGTTCTGGTTACCTTTCACGGTGCTGATTCGTCAGTGCTATGACGGATGAGAACCCGGGAAGGTAACGGTGGCCGACCAGGAGTGGCTTGCGGAACAGTTCCAGGCCCACCGCGGCGGGCTGCGCGCGGTGGCCTACCGCATGCTCGGCTCGCTGAGCGAGGCCGATGACGCAGTGCAGGAAACCTGGCTGCGACTGGTCCGGTCGGACCCCGGCGAGATCGCCAACCTCGGCGGCTGGCTGACCGCGGTCACCGGACGGGTGTGCCTGGACATGCTCCGCACCCGCAAGGCACGGCGTGAGGAGCCGCTCAACGCGGCGGGCCTGCCGGGCTGGTCGGAGGAGCCGCTCGACATGGCGGGCCCATTGGGCTGCTGGGAGCGACCTGGCCCGGAGGAGGAGGCACTGCTGGCCGACTCGGTCGGGCTGGCGCTCCTGCTTGTCCTGGACCGGCTTACCCCGGCAGAGCGGCTGGCGTTCGTGCTGCACGACTCCTTCGGCGTCCCCTTCGATGAGATCGCGGCGATCCTGGGCCGGTCGGTGGACGCGACCAAGATGCTCGCGAGCCGCGCCCGACGCCGGGTGCGGCAGGCGTCCGCAGAGCGGTTAATACCCGGCTCTCGCCATCGAACCTCGGCCGAGCAGCCCGCCACCGAGTACCAGTCGCCGACGCAGGACGCCGACCCTGCCCGCAGCCGTGCGCTGGTCGCGGCGTTTCTCGCGGCCGCTCGCGCGGGTGACTTCGATGCGCTGCTCTCCGTACTCGATCCCGACGTCGTCGTCCGCGCCGACGCAGCCGCCGCGCCATCGGGCGTGCCCACCGAGGTGCGGGGCGCCACGGCCGTCGCACGCCAGGCGCTCTTGTTCGCCATCCCCGCCGCGAACTCTCGCGTGGCGATGGTCAACGGTGCACCAGCAATTGTCGTCGCCGTCGACAACCGGATCGTGACGATCCTGACGTTCGCCATACACAACGCCCGGATCGCCGCGATCGAGGTCCTCGCCAACCACAACCGACTCGCCACGCTCGACGTAGTGGAATCCACGGACAACTCACAAACCCCCTGCGAGGCAGGCCCCGCAACGGACTAGGTCGGGGCGTGACCCAGGTCCCGGGGCTGACCCGGGTCCTGGGGTTTGACCTGCGACCCGGGTTGGGCCGAGCGGTTCAGGCGGCCTGGGGTCGGGACTCGTAGGGATCGGTGTCGCTGGTGGTGGCGAAGTCGGGAGCCGTTGACTCGTCGCCTGCGTTGGTTGATTCCTGGTCGGGAGAGCTGGATCCGGCCGAGGCCAAACGTGGGGATCCCTTGCTGAAGGCCGTCGTGCCCCGCGACAGGTCGTGGCCGACCGAGAAGGCGTCGATCACTGTCTTGGTCCTGTTGTTGCCTTCGGCATCGACCCATTCGGTGGTCTTCAGCCGGCCGGTGACGACCACCGGATGGCCTCGCCGGACGGACTGGCGCACGTTCTCGGCCAGCGCCCGCCAGCATTCGACCTGGAACCAGGTGGTCGTACTGTCGACCCAGCCGCCGACACCCTTGTCGAAATGCCGCGGCGTCGTGCCGACCCGGAAGTTCGCCACCCCGAAGCCGCCCGACACCTCCCGGTAGCTGATGTCCCCGCCGACCCAACCGAGCACGGTCACGGTGGTCTCGTTGACGCTCATGCCGGTCACCTTCCTTTCACGTCGCAGAAGCGCTGTCACCAGAGAAGATGCACCGAACACCACCGCCGACGGCCGGCGAATCCGCCGCCTGGGGATAACCTATTTCAGGATTGACTTATATAAGCCAAGCCTGGCAGGCTGGCCGGGACAGATCGAGCCGAGCCAGAAGGACCCACAGATGATCGACATCATCGAGCACATCAACGCGATCCATCGTCAGGTCAGCCGGACCGGGGAAGAGGTCCGGGTGACGCTCCGGCGTACGTACCGGGCCGAGGTCGACGAGGTGTGGGACGCGTTGACCGACCCCGACCGGATCCGCCGCTGGTTCATGCCGGTCACCGGGGAGTTGAAGGTCGGCGGGACCTTCCAGCTCGAAGGCAACGCCGGCGGCGAGATCCTCGAATGCGAGCCGCCGGAGCGCTTCAAAGTCACCTTCGGCGGCGCGACGAGCCTGGTCGAGATCCGCCTGAACGCGGGCACCGACAGCACCACCGATCTCCAGATGGACCACTCGGTGCCCGCCGACTTCGGCGGCGCGAGCGGCGCCCTCTACGTCGGCCCGGGCTGGGACGGCGCGCTGCTGGGCATCGCCCTGTACGTCGAGGGCAAGCTCAAGGAGACCGACGATCCGCAGCAGATGGCCAACTCCCCCGAGGTCATCGAGTTCAACAAGGCATCCATCCGAGCCTGGGCAACAGCCCTCCGCGACTCCGCCCTGGTCACCCCCGAGGAGCTCCAAGCCGCCACGGAAGCCTCCGCTGCCCAGTTCGCCCCCGGCACCTCCGCCGACGACTACCTCTGACCTGTACTGCGTACTAGCGGCGGGCGATCGCCAATTTGTCCCGGCAGAGCGTGTAGGCCTCTAGCTCCTCGCGGGCCGGAGCGACCACGTGGCTGTCGGCTACCTTCTCGAGCTCGGCGCGGAGAGCCTTGGCAACCAAACGTGCTCTGCGGTTTGCGCCGCTGCTGGCGAAGAGGCGGCAGGCGATGGAGACTGCCACACCGAGTACGACGCCACCGATGAGCATGATGGTCGCGTACGGGATGCCCTCCCACTTCGGGAGTACCAGGTCGCCGATCTGCAGGAAGCCGACGAGGGCGAGCCAGACGAATCCGCCCAGCGCGACCAGGAACAGCAGCCATTGCAGGAACCGGGCGGCGCCCCACCAGCCCGGGCTGCTGTTCGCCCCGAGGTCGGTGCGTGCGACAGCCTGGTCCAGCTCGTCGCCGAGCGACTCCTCGCGGCGACGGATCGCCGTACGGACTGAATCGGCCCAGGGGCGGGACAGTCCGGCGGCCGCCTTGTTGGTGATGTTCCGGACTGCCGTGTCCATCCGGGCGCGCTGCACCGGTGTTGCCGCAGGCAACGACGAGCGGGCGATCGACACCTCGTTGGAGGCCGACTTGCGCGCCGCCTTGCCCTGCTGCTTGGTGCCCTGGTCCAGGTGAAGACGACGCAGCGGGTCCGGCTTGAACCGCCCGAGCCACTTGGTGACGGGCCAGCCTGTCGCAGCACGGGCACGCTGGAGATACGACCGGCGTACGGCTTCAACCACTACCGGTACGCCGGACGCGTCGGACAGTGCCTCGATCAGCTCGGCGATGTCGGACTTGGCGATCTCCGGCGTCTTCGCGTTGCCGCACTGGCTCGCCATCCGGTCAGAGACCCGGTCGACGTCCGCTGCGAGCCGCTCACGGGCAGCGCGCTTGGCGTTGACCCGCTTCACCAGCAGGGCGCGCAGGTCGTCCAGCCCGGTACCGCTGACCGCGGAGGTGGCAACGATTGTCGGCGACTTCAACCCGTCCGACTTCAGCAAGCGGGTCAGGTCGTTCACACAGCTCTTGCGCTGCTCGTCGGACAGCTTGTCGGCGTGGTTCAGCGCGAACACCATCACGGACGAGTGCGACGCGAACGGCTTGATGTAGCGGTTGTGCAGTGCGGCGTCCGCGTACTTCTGCGGATCGACTACCCACACCAGCACATCAACCAGCTCGACAAGGCGGTCCACGATCAGCCGATGCTCCACCTCAGTGGAGTCGTGGTCGGGCAGGTCCAGCAGCACGAGACCGTCGAGGTCCTCCGAGTGCGCGTCCTCCAGTGAACTGCGGTGCGCGACCTGGTGACGCCGCGGGATCCCTAACCAGTTCAGCAGTTCACCGGCCGGCTCCTCGCCCCACACGCATGCCAGCGGCATCGAACTGGTCGGCCTGCGTGTACCGATAGCCGCCAGGTCGAGCCCAGTGAGCGCATTGAACAGCGACGACTTCCCAGAGCCGGTCGCACCTGCCAGTGCAACCACTGTGAGGTCACCGGACATCCGGAGCCGCTGACTGGCCCGGTCGACGATCTGCGAAGCCTCACTCAGTACTACGGGGTCCAGCCGACCCTGACCGGCCGCGGCAGCGTCCTCGAGTGCCTCGATCTTCGTCAGGACATCGGTAGAGCCGCGCACCAGGCCCTTGACCGTATCCACAATTCCCGTCACGTGCAGTCCTCCACCGCGCGCGCGGCCTCAGTCAATCGCCTGGGTGCGTCGGGATCGACCGGATGCTGGTCGAGCACTGCCAGGTAGCGGGCGAATTCGGCATCCATCAACGCATGCACCCTACCGTCAAGATCCTCGCGAGCCTTCGCGGCCAGGCTGCGGACCGCCTGGTCGCCGAAGACGGCTTCCAGCAGTTTCTGCCCGACCACCGCGGTGCCGGCTCCCACACCGACCTCGGTGCCGGTCAGACCCGCAGTACTGGCGAAGATGACGATCATCAGTGCGAGGCCAAGTCCGTTGACCCCGTACGCCAGGATCCGCGCAGTCGAACGCTTGTCTGCGCCTTCCTTGCGAACCAGCTCGAGCACATAGCCCTGCCAGTCCCGTACTGCGCGGCTAGCCGCGGCCGGGAACTCCTTGGACATACGACCCATGTCCTTGTCGCCTGCTGCAAGCAACTGGCGTCCAGCGGCGAGCGACTGCCAGGATTCCTCGGCCCGCTCGGCCGCTGCTTCCGCATGCTCACGCAGGAGCGACTCCAGGCCGGACTCGACCGCGTCGTTGAGGTCACGCGTCGGCGGCGGCTTGCCGACCACCGCAGTACGGACCTTGTCGCGCAGCCGGCCGACGTTGGTCTGCAGACCCTTCAGCAGCTCACCGGTGCCGACGAACTCCTGCCAACGAGCCAGCACCTCACCGCGCAACATCGTGCCGTCCTGCGTCGCCTTGGCGATGTCCTTGACGGCCCGCTCGTACGCCGTCTCCGCAGTAGCCCGCAACTCGACGACAGTGTCAGCCTGAGCCCGTACTGCGGTGGCGAAGGCCGGCGTCTTCTTGGTCATGGCCGTGACAGCGCCGTGCAGAGTACGCCGCACTACGGCCGTCCGGCCCTCGGCGTCAGCAGCAAGGTCGATCAGCCAGTCCTTGATCGAGGCAACCGTCTCGACCGGCAGCATGCCGTTGCCGTCGACAACGGTCTCCTTGATGCTGAACAGCGGCGAGTCACCGAGTCCGCGCTCGAGCAGCATCTGCGCGAGGTGACCGGTGATGTCGTCGATCGTGTCTGCCGGAGCACGGTCGAGTACAACAGCTACCGCCGTACTGCGGTCGGACGCGCTCTGCAGGAACTCCCACGGAACCGCGTCGGCGTACCGGGCAGCAGTCGTCACGAACAGCCAGAGGTCTGCCGCCGCGAGGAGCTGAGTCGCCAGCTCGCGGTTGGCCTCGACGACCGAGTCGATGTCGGGTGCGTCGAGGATCGCCAGGCCCTGCGGTACCGAGTCGGCCGCGACCAGACGGATCTGACCGGGGTCCTCCATGCCGCCTGGCTTCTCACCGGTGGAGCGGGCCATGCCGGGAAGCACCCGGTCGCCGGTGAACCACTCGGCGTCGACCGGGTTATGGATCAAGACTGGTGAACGCGTGGTCGGGCGCAGTACGCCGGGCTCGCTGACGACCTGGCCGATCAGGGAGTTGACCAGGGTCGACTTGCCGGCGCCGGTCGAACCACCGACGACCGCAAGCACCGGTGCTTCGAGCTGGACCAGTCGCGGCAAGATGTAGTCGTCCAGCTGATCCAGCATCGCCTTCTGCTGCTGGCGAGCCTCGTCCGCTCCGACCACATCAATCGGCAACTTGCTACTGGCAAGCGCCCCGCGCAACCGCATGAGCGCCGTAATCAAGGCCATAGCAGCCTGCTCAGTAGCAGCCTTCTCCGCCACCGCAGCCGCATCCTCCTCCGCGACTACAGCCCCGTCCCCAGCCGCATCGGCTGCATCGGCGTCGCGTTCCTCGGCAGGGTCAGCGTCAGCACCTGAAGCGCCTTCCCCGCTCGAGTCAGCGCTCGCGTCACCATCACCGGCCGAACCACCATCCCCGCTTAGCTCAGCGTCACCGCCCAGCTCAGCGTCAGCAGTCGGCTCAGCGTCAGCGGTCGCGCCGCCCTCCGCGTCCTTCTCAGCCCCAGCCGATTCGTCGCCGTTCCCGGTCGACGGCGCTTCGCCGCCCAGCTCACCATCGGCGGCCAGCTCACCATCGGCGGTCGACTCGGCATCCTCGCTCAGTCCGCCTTCACCGGGCCCGTCGGCGTCAGCGGTCGACTTGGCGTCCGCCTGCGTCCCGGCCTCAGCCGAATCGTCGGTGGGCTCAGTGTGGTGAGGGTCTGCGGTCTGTTCAGCTTCTGCGGTTGGCTCGGCGTCTGCGACTGCGGGAGCCTCGTCGGCGGGCTTGTCGTCGGCGGGGTCGCGGTCAGACTCCGTGTGGTCGGCTGCCTCGGTGTCGGCGGTCGGCTCAGCCGAGGCCTCTTGCTCGGCTGCCGGCTCTTCGGCGTGCTTCAAGTTCTCGCCGTCAGGCTGCTGGGCCTCGGCGACGACCTGCTCCTTGCCGGAGCGCTCCTGGTCAGCTGCGGACTCGCCCGGGGTACTCGCCTCAGGTGCGTCTTCGGCTTCGAGACCAACTGGTTGCTCGTCGCGTCCTGCGTCGACCGCTTGCCCGCCGTCGGTGTCTGGGGTGTCCAACTGCGGCTGGTCGTTGTCTGGTGAGTCCGACTTGGTGTCGGCTGATTCGGTTGCCTCGGGCTTCTTCTTCGGCTCGGGTGGCTTCGGAAGGCCGATGATGATGTCGCCGTACTCCAGCGGGAACCCGTCCGGCGACTCGTCCGGCTCGTACACCACACCGACCGCCGGCCGCACCAGATCCTTCTCGTCGTCCGCATCCGCGGTGGGCGTCTCTGCACCGGCAGCCTCGCCGTCCGCAGAATCGTTGCCGTCCGCCACTACCTCCGCAGAAGAGTCTTCGGCGTCAGAGCTCTCTTCGGACTTCGGCTCAGCTTCCTCGGACTTCCCGACAGCTTCCGCGTCAGAAACCTCCGGCGCTGCGTCCGCCTTCGAGTCCGCTTCCGATTTCGATTCCGCCGAGGCAACGGTCTCATCCGCGATCGGCTCCGCCTCTTCGGCGGCGTCGGGAGCCGCCCCGGCAGCATCCGGCCTCGGGGCGTCCGCGGTCGCATCGGTGGAATCCGGTTCCGCACCGTCGGCAGTACCGCGCGTCGTCTTGCCCGCGGCACCAGCGGTCGCGTCGTCCGAAGCACCGGAGGAAGAGTCGCCGGTGGCAGGCGGGCCGCCTGCTTCCGTCGTACCGGGTGCCGGGGCGTCGGCGGCAGGCGGGTCGCCCGCGTCCGTCGTACCGGGTGCTGGGGTGTCGGTGGCAGGTGGTTGCTCGGCGTCCGTAGTACCGGACGGGTCGGCTGGTGCCGGCTTGGGTTTGCGGAGGCGGCGCCAGAAGCCCTTGCCCTTGGCATCCGACTCGGCGATCAACTTCGCCAGCTCGTGGGCAGGCTCGGCCTGGGCCGGAACCTTCGGCTCCGAACCCTCGCCTGCTGCTGACCTGGTGTCAGCCACGGCTTCCGTCCACGAGCACAGAGTGCCCGGTCGGACAGCGCAGAAGCAAAGTCATGTTGATCCCGTTTGGCGGCGTGGACGGGTGGCAATCACTGCGACGGTGGATACGGACCGTATCCTCCCGGCGATCCTTGCGCCCCAGGGGGTCCCTGTGGGTAACCAGGTTGGGTCGCAGGGTAGCCGGGTTGCCCCGAGGGATACCCCGGCTGGGCCGGTTGGTAACCACCTGGTGCCGGCGGATATCCACCAGTACCCCCTGGACCGACTCCGCCTGGCGCGGGCGAGTACCCAGCAGCCCCCGCGCTTCCTGGTGCCGGAGAGTATTCCCCGGCTCCTCCAGGCGCTGGCTGATATCCACCGGGACCAGGTCCAGCCGGAGCGGCGTACGCGGCGGCAGGGCCCTGCGGCACTGCCTGCGCGAACGCCGGCATCGGCGGGAACGGCACGCTCGGTCGCCGGACCCGCAGCTCGTCCAGCAGCTGCTTCTCCGTCTCCAGCGCGTCCGGGCCGATCACCTGGCGGACGATCTTGTCCCGCAAGTACGCCAGCTCAGTGGCGTTCTGCTGGAAAGCCTTGGCTGCGGTCTCAGCCTGTACGCCGTACCGCTTCGCGTTCTGCCGGAGCGCCTTGCGACCGCGCAAGGTGGCGATCAACGGCACGTCCTGCGGGATCAGCCAGCCGAAACGCACGTAGTCGTACAGCCGGGAGGCGATCATCTGCCCCTCGCGGTTCCGCATCACCAGAGCGAAGGCGACCATGGCGAAGAACATCGGCACCATCAGCACCAGGTAGACAGCGATGAAGCCGCCACCGCCGGCCCAGCCCGCACCGGCGTTCCAGAGGCCGTGAGCCAGTACTGCGGTCAGGTACCCGACGACAGGTGCCAGGTAGCGCACCGCCGTACTCCGATGTCGTACTGCGACACCTATGCCTATCGCGGTGAACGAGGTGAAGAGTGGATGGGCGAACGGAGTCGCCAGGCAACGCAGCAGGAACAAGAGGAAAGCCCCGCGCAGCCCTGCGGCGCTCCCGGACTCCTTGGAGAGCTCGTCGAAGATCCGGCCGATGTAGAGGATGTTCTCGGTGAAGGCGAAGCCGACGCCCACCATCCCGGCGTACACGAGGCCGTCGATGATCCCGTCGAACTCCTTGCGCCGGACCAGTGCCAGCAGCAGGATCACGGACCCCTTGGCGAACTCCTCCACCACCGGCGCGACGAACACGGCCGCACGGTTACCACCGCTGTGCGCCTCGTGCAGCAGGTCGGCCGCCCGGGTGTTGATGAAGATCGCGGCCAGGGTCGCGATGAACGCACCCCAGCAGAAGGCGAACAGGATGTACTTGGCCGGCTCCGGCTCGTACCGGTCGAGCCACAGGTAGACCGCGATCACCGGCACCACCGGTACGAACGCGAACAGCAGCCCCCAGGCGAACCCGCCGAAGCCGGTGGATCTGGCCACGATCCCGAAGATCAGCAGTCCGGCGACCGCGAACACCACCGCGATCACGACGCCGATCAGGATGCCCTGATTCCGCCGCTGGCCGGGGACCGGATGGGTCCCGAGCACGTTCGGCTGCGGTCGGGGGCCACCGGGCGGGTAAGCCGACCCTGCCGCCGCTTGTGGCGACTCGGCCGGGCCTCCTGAGGGGTAACTCATGCCCGCAGCCTAGTTGTAGAGCCCTCAACGCGGCAGAACAGCCCACTCAGCGTTACCGGGATGGAACGACAACCCACCCATCTCACTCCCTGTATACACCCCACCGCAGGTTTCCCGTCCTTTCCCGTACGCCGTCCGCCGACCCACCCGCTAACCCACGAGCACGATCGCCCCCACATCTGAGAGACTCTGATCCGTGCCGCGCCCCTGGCCCGGCCATGCGCCCGTAGCTCAGCTGGATAGAGCGTCGGACTTCTAATCCGTTGGTCGCAGGTTCGAATCCTGCCGGGCGCGCCAACCAACTTCCGCACGCCGGCCACCCACGCCTTCTACCGGGCCTGCGGCTTCTCGCCTGACGCCAAAACCGCCTACCTGGCCCGGCCGCCGTCACCAGAGGCCGGTCAATAGGTCGCGTGGGCCGTCAGTCCAGGAGCCTTGCCCAGTCGTCCAGTTCGCGGAGGATCCGAGGCAGGTGCTCGGCGGCGTCGAGGAGCGAGCGGGTGCAGAACTCGACCTGCTCCGCGCTCTCGTCGCGGTGTCCCAGCGCCACCCACAGGCACCAGGCGGTGAAGCTGAGGTGGCCGACGAGCAACCCGGCGAAGGCGGTCGCGTCGGCGGGCCCGGCCGGGCCGCCGTGGTCGCGGTAGGACGCGATCAGCGGCCGGACGATCCGCGCGTCGCCGCCCGCGATGCTTCGTTCGTCGGCAGCGGCGAGCCGGACGGCGTTGCTTGCCGCGTCCCACCACGCGACATCGGCGGTCGCCGACTCCCAGTCGATCAGCACCAGTCCGGTCGACGTGGCGAGGATGTTGGCTCGGGCGGCGTCCCCGTGGGTCATCGTCAGAGCCGGGCGGTTCCGCAGCGCGTCGGCGATCAGGTCGGCCGAGTCCTCGGCCACGCCCAGCACGGCGCGCGCGGCCCGGGCCAGCGCCGGGTCCGGCATGCTCTCGGCCTCTTGGACCCAGTCCTGCCACTCCTCCAGCGGGTGGACCGGCGACGCGTCGGCGTCCTGGTCGACCGCCACATCCAGCCGGGCGATCCGGGCCAGTACGCCGCCGAGCCAGGCGGCCAGCTCCTCGTCGGGAACGTGGGCGTCCCGCAGGTCGCGTCCTTCCACCCACTCGGTCACTCTGGCGAGGTCGCCGCCCGCATCCGGGGGCGCGTACCAGAAGCCCACGCTCGGCTCGGGCGGTTGGACGGGGCGCGGCATGGGAATGCCGGCCGCCGCGGCAGCGCTCTCCAACCGGTGCACGGTCCAGGCCTTCGTGCGCTGCCATTCGGAGAGGTCGGGACGGTCGGCGGAGCCGAGGCGGTCGTGCTTGACCACCCAGCGACCGTTCGTCGTCGACACGACGCGGGTGACGGCAGGGCGGTCCCCGTTGGCCAGCGGGCGATCCTCCAGGACGGCCCCGAGACCGAAAGCATCAGCGACCTGCTCAGCGGAGATCGGCATCCGGGGATGATGCCACGCGCCGTACCGGGCAGGCGACGCCTTTTCGACCGGCAGGCCGCCGTCACCAGATCCCTGGGAATAGGTGGGGCTTGCTGGCGGCGTACCGGTCGTAGGTAGGGCCGAAGCTGGTGTGATGTCTGACCCAGCGGTAGGGACCGGTGGTGACGACTGGCTGGCCCTCGGCGACGCGTACGTCGTAGGTGAACCATCTGCCCAAGGTCAAGATCGCCCACATTCTCAGCGCAGCTCCAACCAGGATCACCAAGATGCCGATGTCGAAGACCAGCCAGCGGACGATTCCGGAGCCGACGCTCGCGCCATGGACGTGGACCGCGCACCCTTCCAGATCGCTGTACCGAGGTTAGCTAAGTCGGGTTCTGGAACGACTCGCCGCACTCCCCCGTTGTTCCGGCACCGGCGGCGCGGGATCAGCGGGTCGATGATGGGACCGTTCGACCAGATGTGGCACCCAGCCGCCGTCGAATCGCACCTAGAACTCCAGGTCGAGTCCGAGCGCAAGAAGCCTCTCCCCTCACCGGACGACCTCTAGGTCATTGCTTCGAGCAACAGACTCCGACCGGGCGAGAAGCAGGAACGGCAGGACGAGCAGCTGGATAAGAGAGCTGAGCAGGTACGACGGGCCGTAGCTCCAAGCGTCGGCCGCCTTGCCGAGGACCGGCTGGATCACCACGCCGCCACCTGAAGCCAGCAGGTTGTCCGACGAAAGCACGGTCGCCCGCTGCGCCGACGGGATGAACGCGTTGAGGTACGCCTGCCGCACCGGCCCAGTAGCGGCGAACAAGATCCCCCAAACAGCCAGCAGCACCAGTACCGCCCAGAAGTTCGACACCAGGCCGATCAACAGCAGCACGCCCGCAGTACCGATCGAGGTGACCAGCAACACCGTCGTACGGCGCCTGAAAGTTCTGGCTACAACAGGTGCGGACAGACCGCCGACAACCTGCGCGGCGGCGACCAGTGCGGCCGAGAGACCCGCCACGGCGTACGAGTCGTGGCTGCCGTAGAGCTGAAGCAAGTAGGGCTGTGCAGCGTAGAAGCCGTAGCCACTCACGCCCATGCTGAACGGCGCGGCAAGCATCAGCCAGCGCACGGGCGGGTTACGCAACCCGTAGTCGAGCGAGGACCGCACGATCCCGCGCATCTCCCCCAGCAGCGACACCCGCGGCTGCGGCGCGAACCCGACGTCGTACATCGACCGCCACGCCACCACGAAGGTGACACCGAGCAGCACCGCCCGGACGAGGTACGGAACACCGAGGTTGGTCGCCTGAGCCAGTACGCCGCCCGCGATCGTGCCGCACATCATCGCGATGCCGCTCGCGACCTGTCCCTTGGCGAAGGCGGACTCCATCGAACCGCTGTATCCGGTCGCGTTCAGACCGTCGACCAGCCAAGCCTCCGTGGCGCCGCTGAAGAAGGTGAAGCCCAGCCCGAGCAGGATCGACGCACCCGCCCAAGCCGCGAACGGCGCATGCAAGTGCCACAGCAGCAGATACAGCAACGTCGATCCGAACAGGGTGGCCGAGCCGAGCAGGTACGACGCGCGCCGGCCGACCGTATCGGCGATGACCCCGGTCGGCACCTCGAACAGCACCATCCCCGCGGTGAAGAACGCGTTCGCCGCGAAGGCCTCGCCAACACTCAGACCCGCGTCGAGCAGGAACAGCGTGTTGATCCCCCAGATCATGGAGGAGGCCCCCGTCGACACCACAGTCAGCACCACGTACGTCCGCAACAGCTTCTCGGGATTCATCAGCATCTCCTTCGTCACAGGCAACGTCGGAGCCGATCGCGGCTTCTCGACCGAAATTCAGGGTGACGAATCCTTGGGTCCGATAGGTTCGCGATATATCGTCGACGTATCGGAACACTTCTGAGGAACGGTGGTCCAGCATGACCGGATCGACGTACGCGGCCGGGTGGCCCTGGCAGCAGATCGCACAACATTGTTCGTTCATCGAAGACATCAAGAAGGACTGGGTCGCCGCGATGGGCGGCGGGCGGCGCGGACACAGCGCGTACGCCGGCCAGCACCCCTTCGGCGGCCAGTGGGGCACCTTGTTCGGCGGCGGCCCAGGCTTCGGCGCCGCCTTCGGCCAGGGGCCGGGCTGGGGCGGGCCGCGTGGCTGGCGTGGGCCGAAGGCTCGCCGCGGCGACGTACGGGCCGCGATCCTCGCAGTACTGGCTGAGCAGCCGATGAACGGCTACCAGATCATCCAAGAGGTCGCGGAGCGCAGTGGCGGGGCGTGGAAACCCAGCCCGGGCTCGATCTACCCGACCCTGCAGCAACTCGAGGACGAAGGCCTGGTGACGGCGGATGCCGCCGTCGGGCGCCGGACGTTCACGCTGACCGACGAGGGTCGCGCGTACGTCGCAGAGCACGCTGACGAGGTGTCTGCTCCGTGGGAAGCGATGACCCCGCCTCCCGCGGACGACGACAACAACCTCAAGCCGCTCCTCGGCCAGGTCGGGGCCGCACTCTGGCAGATCCTCGCCGCGGGCAACCCCGACCAGCAGGAGAAGGCCCGCAAGGCACTCGTCGAGCTGCGCAAGACGCTCTACTCGATCCTCGCCGACGACGACCCGGCAGACGAGACGGCAGATGACTCCGACGGCGGCTCCGGCAAGCAGGACCGGGCATGAGCGAGGACCAACCAGTCCCGTTCCGGCGCGAGGACGACCCGGGCCCGTTCCGTCGCCAGGACAACCCGAGCCCGTTCCGGCGGGCGACCGGCGGTCAGGTCAGGATCGGTGACGCCGAGCGCGACCAGGCGGTGGCCGCCCTCAGCGATCACTTCGTGGCCGGCCGGCTCACCCAGACCGAGTTCGAGGAACGCAGCGATCAGGCCACCCGCGCCCGCTACGTGGGGGACCTGGCGCCCTTGTTCGCCGACCTTCCCGACGAGCAGGCCGTCGAGCAGTTCCCGTACGCCGTGGTCGTCCGCGACGGCCGGGCACCGTGGGCGCGGCGTTCGCAGACACCGCAGCGATTCAGTCCGCCGCCGTTCTTCTGGCTGCTACCGATCCTGCTGATGGGCGTGGTCGTGGCCAGCGTGACGTTCGCGGCACCGTGGATCCTCTGGATCCTGTTCTGGGTCTTCATCATCGGCGGACCGCGAGCCCGTTATCGCCGGCACCACCCGGGCTCAGGAGACGGCCGGTTCCAGCGCGGGTTCGGCCGCTGAGCTGCGGACGATGAGCTGGGTCGCCAGCTCGACGTGGTGCGAGTCGACCTTCTCGCCCGCGGCGAGCTGAAGGGCCGTACGGAGTGCGACGGCGCCCATCTCGCGGAGCGGCTGGCGGATCGTCGTCAGCTGCGGAGAGGCGAGCCGCGCCACCTGCGTGTCGTCGAACCCGACCACGCTGAGCTGCTCCGGAACGCGGATCCCCCGGGCGCGAGCCGCCTCCAGGGCGCCGAGGGCCACCTCGTCGCTCCCGGCGAAGATCGCGGTCGGCGGCTCCGGCAGGTCCAGCAGCGCCGCGCCGCCGGCCAGCCCGTCGTCGTACAGGAACTCGCGCAACCACACGTACTCCTTGGGCACCGGCGCTCCGGCGGCCTCCATCGCGCCGCGGAAGCCGTTCATCCGGGCCTGGTTGCAGCCCGAGGTCGGCGGGCCGCCGAGGTAGGCGATCCGGCGGTGGCCGAGTGACAGCAGATGCTGGGTCGCCGCCATGCCACCGGCGAAGTTGGTCGAGCCCACACTGGTCACGTCCGGCTGCGCGATGTTGATCGGGTCGACGACCACCAGCGGCAGCCGGGCGCGCGACAGCGCGGCCAGGTCGGCGGCAGTCAGCTCGGACGTGATCCCGATCGCGGCACGGCGACCGGTCGCGGCAAGCTCGCGGACCCACGGCTGCGCACGGCCCGAACTGCGGGTCTGCGGGTGCTTCGGCCTGGACGTCACCACGACGTCGACCTCGGCGGCCTGACCCGCCTCGACCACGCCCTGGATCACCTCGACCGAGTAGTTGTTGAGGAAGCCCTGGTAGAACAGCTCGACCGCCGGCCGCTCGACCGGCTCGGGCCGGCGACCGACGTACTCGTGCTGCCGCAGCACCTCCTGCACGCGGGCCCGGGTCGATTCGGAGACATCGCTGCGCCCGTTGAGCACCTTGGAGACCGTCGCGACCGAAACCCCCGCCGAGGCGGCGACGGTGGCCAACGTGGTACGGCCACTCAAGCGCGGCACCAGCTCACACTCCTCCGGCTACAGGGGTCAGGTCGACAGGGGTGATCATCTTACGGTCGTGCCCGACGACACGGGTATTTCCGATCAGCCGCACGGTCCCACTGCAGGGCAGGTCCGCCGACGACGTGCCGACCAGTACTTCGAGGTCGCCGGCCTCGACGATGCGGCGAAGATCGGGCCCGCTGTACGCCGTACGGTGAGCGTGCACATGGAAGGTGACGTCCATCGCCGCGCCGGGCTCGAGGGATACCCGGGCGAAGCCGGTCAGCAGTTTCACCGGCCGCGCGACCTGGGCCACCACGTCGTGCAGATAGAGCTGGACGACCTCGTCACCCGCGCGTGCGCCGGTGTTGCGGACCCGGACCGTCGCGGTGAACTCGCCGTCGGTCGGGATCTCGGTGGCGCTGAGGCGCAGGTCGTCGACCTCGAAGGTCGTGTACGACGAACCGAAGCCGAAGGGGTAGAGCGGCACCGTCTCCAGTCCGCTGATACCGGCGCTCTCGACGCTGCCGAGAGGCGGCTGGAGATAGGTCGCCGGCTGTCCACCCACGTGCCGCGGGATCTGCACCGGCAGCTTGCCGCCTGGCGTGATGCGCCCGCTGAGCACTCCGGCGATCGCCGTTCCGCCTTCCTGACCAGGGAAGAAGGCCTGCACGACACCGGCCGCGCGCTCCGCGATGCCGCCGAGTGCGTAGGGCCGTCCAGACACGACCACCACGACGACCGGCGTACCGGTGTCCAGGAGTTCGGCGAGCAGGTCAGCCTGTACGCCGGGCAGGCGCAGGTCCTCGGCGTCGCAGCCCTCTCCCGAGGAGCCATGGCCGAACAGGCCGGACAGGTCGCCGACGAAAGCGATGCAGAGATCGGCCTCGCGGGCTTTGTCCACAGCCTCGGAGAATCCCGATCGGTCATCGCCCAGAACCGGGCATCCTCTTGAGTACAGGAGTTCGGCGTCCGGGATTTCGTTGCCCAGGGCATTCAACGCGGACGGGACCTCGATGCCGAGGTCGCGATCGGGATAGCGGGGTAGGACATGGTTGGGGAAGGCATAGCAGCCCATGAACGTGCGCGGGTCGTCCGCGCAGGGCCCGATGACGGCGATCCGTTGCGGAGCAGGGCGATCCTCGCCGCGCAGCGGAAGCGCCGTGCCGGCGTCGAGCAGCACGATCGAGCGTTCGGCCAGCTCGCGAGCCAGCGCGCGGTTCGCCGGCGAGTCCAGGTCGACCGCCTCGGCCTGAACAGAACCGGCAGGAGTCCAGTCCGGGTCGAGCAGACCGAGGCGGATCTTCTGCAACAGCAGGCGGCGCGCGGAGCGGTCGACGAGGTCCTCCGACAGTTCGCCGGATTCGACCCGCTTGATCAACCCACCGCCGAAACCGATGGTGTCGGGCAGCTCGACGTCGGTTCCGGCGGTGAGAGCAAGGGCACCTGCGGCGTCCACGTCGGCAGCGACGCGATGCATGGTGGCGAGGAACGGCACGGCCCAGTAATCGGAGACGACCGTGCCGTCGAAGCCCCATTGGTCGCGGAGCAGTTCGGTGAACAACCAGGGATCGGCACCGGCCGGCAGCCCGTCGACATCGGAGTACGAACTCATCACCGAGCCGGCGCCGGCGGTCGCGATCGCGGCCTCGAAGGTGGGCAGGATGACGTCGAGCAGTTCGCGGCGCCCGATCGACACCGGTCCGTGGTTCCGTCCACCCCTGGCCGCGGAGTAGCCGGCGAAGTGCTTCAGGGTCGCGATGACTCCGGCACTCTGCAGGCCCCGCACGTACGCCGAGCCGAGCATCGCCACCAGGTGCGGATCCTCGCCCATCGTCTCCTCGACCCGGCCCCAGCGGTAGTCGCGGACCACGTCGAGCACGGGCGACAGACCCTGATGGACCCCGACGGCGGCCATGTCGCGGCCGATCGCCGCGGCCATCCGCTCCACGAGTTGGGGATCGAAGGTGGCGCCCCAGGCGAGCGCGGTCGGATAGACGGTCGCGCCGTAGGTCGTGAAGCCGGTCAGGCACTCCTCGTGGACCAGGGCCGGCACTCCCAGCCGCGACTCCGCGAGCACGACCTCGTGCTGGCGAAGCAGTTCGGCCACGCCTTCCTCGACGGTCAGCGGCACGCTCCCCCAGACGCGGGTGAGGTGGCCGAGACCGTGCCGGCTGGCCTCTTCCAGCGAGACGGATCCACCGGCCGCGAAGACGTCCTGCATCGGGGCGACGTTCATCGTCTCTTCCGGCGGGAGCTCCGGCTCGGCCATGTCGTTGCCCACCCAGCGGCTGCCGAGCTGGGCCACCTTCTCGGCCAGCGTCATCGCCTGCAGGAGAAGTTCGGCCCGCTTCTCGGCCGGCAGGGAGGTGTTCTGCCACGGACGGTCGTCCGGGGTCACCGGCACACCAGAGGTCGTCACGAAATTCTCCCTAATTTTCGGCGGATGCAGTAACAAAGTATCGAAACTTTTCGAGACTTTGTGTGGACCATGTCGTCACCGGAAGAATCCAGAGCGACGCTCCATTTCGCCTGCTTGTACGGCGTATCCGCATCGTAACTCTGACTGCTGATTGTCCTGAGTTCAAGACCTTGACAGCCACACGCTCGAAACCTACGTTACGAAACATCGCAACTTGTTAACCGGTTAGTGCTTCGGCACGGAGTACGGAGATCACAGTGGATCCCATGACGACATCCCGGCGTACCTTCCTCACCTTGGTCGGTGGCGGCGCCGTGGCAGCCGGGCTGGCCGCCTGCGGCGGTACATCCGGCCCGAAAAGCTCCGGCAGCTCGACCGGTGGTGGCGCGACCGGTTCGGGAGCCACCTACTGGTCGCTCACCGGTCAGCCGCAGCAGGCCATCCGCGAAGCCCAGGTCAAGCGGTTCAACGACGCCAACCCGAATACGAAGATCAAGCAGACCGAGTTCCAGAACGACGCGTTCAAGCAGAAGATCAAGACCGCGATCGGGGCCGGCCAGGGCCCGACACTGATCTGGGGCTGGGGCGGTGGCGGCCTGAAATCCTACGTCGAAGCCGGTCAGGTCGAGGACCTGACCGAGTGGCTCGGCCAGCAAACCGAGCTGAAGAACTCGATCTTCCCGTCCGCCTTCACGGCGGCGACGGTCAACGGCAAGATCTACGCGGTGCCTGGTGAGACCGTGACGCCGATCGTGCTGTTCTACGACAAGCGCGCGTTCGAGAAGATCGGCGCCGAGCCCCCGCAGTCGTGGGGCGACATCATGGACCTGGTGCCGAAGTTCAACGACAAGGGCATCGCGCCGTTCTCGCTCGGTGGCCAGTCACGCTGGACCAACATGATGTGGCTGGAGTTCCTGTTCGACCGGATCGGTGGCAGCGAGGTCTTCCAGAACATCTTCGACGGTCAGGCCAACGCCTGGTCGGACCCGTCGGCGCTCAAGGCGCTGGAGGAGATGCAGAAGCTGATCAACGCGAAGGGCTTCATCAAGGGCTTCTCCTCGATCACCGCCGACTCCAACGCCGACCAGGCGCTGCTCTATACCGGCAAGGCCGCGATGATGCTGCACGGCGCCTGGACGTACGGCGGGATGAAGGCCGACGGCAAGGACTTCGTCACCGGCGGGCACCTCGGTTACATGAACTTCCCGCCGGTCGACGGCGGCAAGGGCGACCCGAGCGACACCGTGGGCAACCCGGGTCAGTACATGTCGATCTCCTCCAAGGCAAGCCAGGCCGAGAAGGACACCGCGAAGAAGTTCATCGCGAACAACACGCTCGACGACGCCACCGTGGATGCCTGGGTGAAGTCCGGCAACATTCCGGTCGTGAAGAGCGCGAAGGACAAGCTCTCGTCGATCACTGACAAGAACGACGCCGAGTGGCTGAAGTTCGTCTACGACACGGCGGCGAATGCCAAGAACTTCGCGCAGTCCTGGGACCAGGCCCTCAGCCCGACCGCGGCGGAGACGCTGCTCGACAACATCGCCAAGCTCTTCCAGCTCTCGATCTCGCCGCAGCAGTTCGCGAGCAGCATGAACGCGGTGATCGGCAAGTGACGGCCGCCGCTCCCCCCGGCGTACCGGTCCTGCGGCCTCACTCTTCGCGCGCCGGGCGGAGCGGCTCGGTCAGCTGGATGGTCGTGCCGGCGCTGGCGATGTTCGTGGTGTTCGGCATCGTGCCGCTGGTCGGCGTCCTGGTGCTCAGCTTCGCCCAGTGGGACGGCCTCGGCGCGATCCACACCGCCGGACTCTCCAACTGGCGCACGGTACTGCGCGATCCCGCGCTGCCGCACACGGTCGTGGTGACCTTCGAGATCATGATCCTCTCCTGGGCGGTGCAGACACCACTCAGTCTGCTGCTCGGGGTGTTCCTGGCCGGCCGGCAGCGTTACCGCGCCCTGCTGGCCGTGCTCTACTTCGTCCCCCTGCTGCTCAGCTCGGCCGCGATCGCGATCACCTACAAGGCGTTGCTCGACCCCAATTTCGGGCTGGGGGCCGGGCTGCATCTGGACTTCCTCAGTCAGGACTGGCTGGGGAAGGGCAATCTCGCGGTCGGGGTGGTGATCTTCGTCGTCTCCTGGCAGTTCATCCCGTTCCATTCGCTGATCTACCAAGGCGGCGTCCGGCAGATCCCGACCACGATGTACGAAGCGGCCGCGATCGACGGGGCCGGGCGGATCCGGCAGTTCTTCAGCATCACCGTCCCGCAACTCAAGTACACGATCATCACGTCGTCGACGCTGATGGTGGTCGGCTCGCTGACCTTCTTCGACTTGATCTTCGTGCTGACCGCCGGCGGTCCCGGTGATGCCACCCGGGTGCTCGCACTCGACATGTACAAGCGCGGCTTCCAGGCAAACCTGATGGGACCCGCCAGTGTGATCGCCGTACTGCTGGTGGTGCTCGGCCTTTTCCTGGCCCTGCTGCTGCGGCGACTGGGCGGAAGCACGACGGCAAGCCAGCAGGAAGGTGCGTGAGATGGCAGTCCTGACCACAAGCGCGGCGACCCGGTCGGCCGGATCCAAACCGGTGGGAATGCGCCGGCTCAGCCAGTTGAACTGGTTCGGTGGGGCGGCGGGCTGGCTCTGGCTGGTGATCGTCCTGGTCCCGCTGTACTGGATCGTGGTGACCAGCTTCAAGGACCAAAGCGCGTTCTTCACCCAGAACCCGTTCGCGCTGCCCACTGATCCGACCGTCGAGAACTACCGACTGGTGATCGAGTCCGATTTCCCGCGGTACTTCCTGAACAGCGTGATCGTCACCGCGGGCACGATCCTGCCCGCGGTGGCAATCTCCTTCATGGCCGCCTACGCCATCGTGCGAGGCGCGGGCAGCCGCCTGCTCGCTGGAGTCAACGGGCTTTTCCTGATGGGGCTGGCGATTCCGCTGCAGGCGACCATCATCCCGGTCTACCTGCTGATCATCAGGATGCACCTGTACGACAGCCTGCTGGCACTGATCCTGCCGTCGATCGCGTTCTCGATCCCGCTGTCGGTGCTGGTGCTGACGAACTTCATCCGCGACGTACCGAAGGAACTCTTCGAGTCGATGCGGGTGGACGGCGCGACCGAGTGGGGAATGCTGCGCAAGCTCGCCCTTCCCCTGACCCGGCCCGCGCTCGTCACGGTCAGCATCTACAACGGGCTCGGCGTCTGGAACGGGTTCCTGCTGCCACTGATTCTCACCCAGAGCCCGGACAAGCGGACGCTTCCGCTGGCGCTGTGGACCTTCCAGGGTCAGTACAGCGTCAACGTGCCCGCGGTCCTGGCGTCCGTCGTGCTGACCACTCTTCCCATCGTCGTCCTGTACGCGCTCGGGCGCCGGCAGTTGCTCAGCGGACTCACCGCCGGCTTCAGCCGATAACCATTCCCGGGCCAGCCGAACCCTTCCCGGACCCAGCCGATAACCGCTGGTCCCAGGCCCAGCCGAGCACCACGCTTCCCGGGGCCAGCCGATCACCACTCTTTGTTGGAGGAACACCATGACCGACTTCGCGCCCACTCGCGAGGACAAATTCTCCTTCGGGCTGTGGACCGTCGGCTGGCAAGGCGTCGACGTCTTCGGCGGTCCGGTCCGGCCGGTGCTCGACCCGGCCGAGGCCGTTCACCGGTTGAGCGACCTGGGCGCCTACGGCATCACGTTCCACGACAACGACATCTTCCCGTTCGGGAGCTCGCTCGCCGAACGGGACGCGCACCTGAAACCGTTC
The DNA here is from genome assembly GCF_040613535.1 of Kribbella sp. NPDC006257. NCBI lineage: Bacteria > Bacillati > Actinomycetota > Actinomycetes > Propionibacteriales > Kribbellaceae > Kribbella > Kribbella sp. NPDC006257. The sequence goes on along the minus strand of NZ_JBEXSJ010000013.1, from coordinate 94,994 downwards.
CGGGCGGCGCTGGAGGAGACCGGTCTCGCCGTGCCGATGGTGACGACGAACCTGTTCGCCCACCCGGTGTTCCGCGACGGCGGGTTCACCAACAACGACCGCGACGTCCGCCGGTACGCGATCCGCAAGGCCGCCGATCAACTCGACCTCGCCGCCGAACTCGGCGCCTCGACGTTCGTCGCCTGGGGTGGACGCGAAGGCGCCGAGTCGGGCGCGGCCAAAGATGTGCGGGCCGCCCTCGACCGGTACAAGGAAGCCTTCGACGTGCTCGGCTCCTACGCGATCGAGCAGGGCTACGACATCCGGTTCGCGATCGAACCGAAGCCGAACGAACCGCGCGGCGACATCCTGCTGCCGACGATCGGCCACGCGCTTGCCTTCATCGAGACACTCGAACACTCCGACCGCGTCGGGCTGAACCCCGAGGTCGGCCACGAGGAGATGGCCGGGCTGAACTACGCCCACGGGATCGCCCAGGCGCTCTGGCACGGCAAGCTCTTCCACGCCGACCTGAACGGCCAGCACGGTCCCCGCTACGACCAGGACCTCCGCTTCGGCGCCGGCAATGCCCGCGGTGCCTTCTGGACCGTCGACATCCTCGAGCACGGCGGCTACGACGGTCCGCGCCACTTCGACTTCAAGCCACCCCGCACCGAAGACATGGACGGCGTGTGGGCGTCCGCCGAAGCCTGCATGCATAACTACCTCGTACTCCGGGCGAAGGCCCGCGCGTTCCGCGCCGACCCCGAGGTCCAGCAAGCTCTCCTCGACGCCCGCCTCGATCAACTGGCCCAACCCACCCTCGGCCCGGACGAAACGATCGCCACCCTCCGCACCGACACCTTCGACCCGGACGAGGCGGCCGCCCGAGGGATGGCCTTCGAACGCCTGGACCAACTAGCCCTGGACCACCTCTACGGCACCCGCTGAAACGAGCCCCCATCGCTCATCAACATTCGTGTCGGTGGGGGCACTTAGGGTGTTGGGATGACGCTGACGGAGCGGGGTCTCAATCGGGCGACGTTGGGGCGGCAGCTTCTGCTGGGTCGCGAGCCGCTCGGGGTTGCCGAGGGGACCCGGCGGATCGTCGCGATCCAGGGCCAGCAGGCAGCCTCGCCGTACATCGCGTTGTGGAATCGGCTGGACGGGTTCGACCCCGAAGAGCTCGACGCGGCCTTTGCCGGGCGGGAGCTGGTGAAGGCCACCCTGATGCGGTTCACCTTGCACGTGGTGCATCCGAGTGATCATCCGGCGATGCACAAGGCGATGCAGCCACAGTTACGGTCCCGTCTCGGAGATGCCCGGTACACCGAGACAGGGCTGACCCGGGAGCTTGCCGAAGCAGTGGTCGAAGACGCGCTGGAGTTCGTGGCCGAGCCACGGTCGAACGCCGAGGTCGAGGCCTGGCTGCAACAGCGGATCGAGACGGACCCGAAGCGGATGTGGTGGGCGCTGCGGACCTTCCTGCCGGTGCTCCACGCACCCACCGGTGGTCCGTGGGCCTTCGGGTACCGGCCGTCCTACATGTCCTCGACCACGCCACACTCCCCGTTGGACAAGGCCGCCTCCGACATCGCCTTGCAGAGCCTGGTCCGGCGGTATCTCGAAGGCTTCGGCCCGGCGTCCGTGGCGGACATCGGGCAGTTCGGCCTGATCCAAAGAGGCCGGGTGAAGCTGGCCATCGAGGCACTGGGCGACAAGCTGGAGAAACTCGAAGGGCCCGATGGCAAAGCGCTGTACGACGTACCGGGTGGGTTGAGGCCCGATGAGGAGACTCCGGCGCCGTCGCGGTTGTTGCCGATGTGGGACAGCACGCTCCTCGCGTACGCCGACCGCAGCCGGGTGATCCCACCGGAGTACCGGAAGATCGTGATCCGGATGAACGGGGACACCCTGCCGACCCTGCTCGTCGACGGGTACGTCGCCGGCGTCTGGCGCACCGTGGACGACGGGATCGAGGCGACCGCCTTCCACAAACTCCCGGCCAAGGTCTGGAAGGAGCTGGGCGTCGAGGCCCGCGCGCTCACCAAGTTCCTCGCCAAGCGCGACCCGCACCCCTACAGCCGCTACCACCACTGGTGGCCCAAGCTCCCCGACTACGAAACCCGGGTACTGCGAGCCCGTCGGTAGCGATGTCAAAGAGCGTCAACGGGTTCCGACCAAGCGCTGACAGCCCCCAGCGAAACGGAGACCCCCAGTGGACTACAACCAGTACTGCGACCAGCTCGTCGCCCAGGCCGCCCTGCTGAACGAGCATCTGGCGGACGCAGACCTCAGTACGCCGGTCCCCTCCTGCCCGGGTTGGAACGTGGGCCAACTCGTCCGCCATGTCGGTGGAGCGCACCGCGAAGCGGAGTACGTGGTCCGTCACGGGCAAGCACCGGGTGACGACGACTTCCGGGACCCGACCCATTTCACCGACTCGGACCCCGAAAAACTCGGCGCCTGGCTCGTCGAGGGCGCCCAGCAGCTGGCAGCCGCGTTGCGCGTCGCTGGGCCGGACCGGGCAGTCGCGACGCCGGTCGCCGACCAGAGCACCAAGTTCATCGCCCGCCGGATGACCCACGAGACGGCGATGCACCGGGCGGACGCGGCGCTCGCTCTCGGCCTGGAGTACGCCGTGGAGACCGAGGTCGCCCGCGACACCCTGGACGAGTGGATGGAGCTCGGCGCACTGCCCCTGCATTTCGAGGTGCATCCGTGGATGCGCGAACTGCTCGGCCCGGGCCGCACGCTGCACTTCCATGCCACCGACACAGACGCCGAGTGGCTGGTGGATCTCACCGGCGACAGGATCGTCTGGCGGCATGCTCGGGCGAAGGCAGCCGTGGCCGCCCGCGGGACGGTCCTCGACCTGTTGCTCGTCATCTACAAGCGCCGGCCGGTCGAAACGGTGGAAGTCATCGGTGACGCGGACCTCCTCGACTTCTACCTGGAACGGGTCAGCTTCGGATGAGCGCCTGAACTTTGTCGACCAGGTCGACGTCCCACCGGACGTGATCCTTGCCTACCGCAACGTCGCGGCGGCATTTCCGGAACTCGTCCGTCCACCAGGAGGCTGAACCAGCGTGCCGGCGTCATCCGATGGTCGTAGTCCAGTATCCGGCCGTGGTCGTTTGATCTCCGGGCGTCAATACGATGGAGTATCCGTCGTGACTCGCCCACGCTTGCATGAGATCGACCTGCTCCGGATCATCGCCGCGGTCGCCGTGATGACCTACCACTATCTCTTCTCCGGGTACGCCGGCGGTCTCTCACCGCTGTACTTCCCGCATGCCGACCCGATCGCCCGCTACGGGTACCTCGGCGTCGACCTCTTCTTCACGATCAGTGGCTTCGTCGTGCTGCTGAGCGCCTGGGACCGGCCGCCGAGGTCCTTCCTGATCTCCCGGATCGTCCGGCTCTACCCGGCGTACTGGATCGCCGTGACGGTGACCGCGATCGTGTCGGTGGCGTTCAGCAAGGGCAGATTCCCCGTCTCCATCGGGCAGTATGTGGCCAACCTGACGATGTTCAACTCGCTGCCGAACATCGAGAACGTCGACGTCGTCTACTGGACGCTCTGGGCCGAACTCCGCTTCTACGCGATGATCCTTGTCCTGACCTGGATCGGCGTCACCACCAAGCGAGTGACGATCTTTCTGTGGGGCTGGCTGGGGCTCACCTTCATCTACGAGACCGGCGTTCTCCCGCACGCGGCCGACCTGGTCCTGAACACCCAGTTCTCGCACTACTTCATCGCCGGTATGGCGCTCTGCATGATCTACCGCAACGGCCCGAGCCTGCAGTCGCTGGCCATCTTCGTCATTGCCCTCGGCAACGCGATCCCGCGCGCGATCGGGTTCGCCGACCGGGTCGGCGTCCGCTACCACACCACGATCCACAGCACGGTCGTCGTCGCCATCGTGCTCGTGATCTTCGCGATCATGCTGCTGGTCGCACTCGGCAAGACCCAGAATCTCGCCAAGCCCTGGTTCGCGGTCCTCGGCGCGCTCACCTACCCGCTGTACCTGGTCCACGCGCACGTCGGCTTCATCATCTTCGAGCGGGTCGGCCCGCACGTGAACGCGATCCTGCTCGTCGTCGCCACCATGGCGTTGATGATCGGCGCGGCCGCGGCCCTGCATTACGGCGTCGAAAAGCCGCTCGCGCCGCGGCTCAAGAAACTTCTCGAAAGGATGCCCCAGCGGGCGAAAGTCACTACCTGAAATACCGTGGATTCAGGCACCGAATGACCTCACCGGAGCCAGCCGAAACCCTTACCCTCGGTAGTGATAACGGGTTGATATGCCGAATCTCCGCCGAAACTCTTGCACGCAGCGTGGCGGAATGCCACAGTCAGCCCTGGGGATCCGGGGGGCGGGTCTTTGGGGTGGGATTCTCGGTCACTGGGGGGTGACGCGCCGTGTCGGTAGACGACGTCGTTGTCACACGCGTGCCTGAATCCACGGCTACGCCACATTCCATTCAGCACGCCTCACCTACGGGAACTCCAGCAACGGCTCGGCATTTCGCCGGGCCTGGTCCTGTTCTCTGAATCTGGTTGGTGAGTGATTGTGTCCCAGCTCTTCGCTCGATCGTTTCGCGGTCGAAGGCGGCGTGTCAGTCTGCTGCTTGCCGCGTTGGTTGCTCTTGTCCCGGCGTTGACTCTGACCGCTGTCCTCGCACAGTCCGCGTCGGCGGCCGCTGGGCAGATCTCCTTCGTGGCCGGCACCAGTAATGGCGGGAACCGGACCGCTCATACGGTCCGCGTCCCGGCGACCGCGCAGGCGGGCGATGCGCTACTGCTCTACCTCACCACCAACGAGACCGCCAGCGTCATGAGCGACACGGTGACCGGCTGGACGTTGCTGCAGTCCCGCAACGGCAACGGGGTCCGCGGCCGGCTCTGGTCGAAGATCGCGACCGCGGCCGACGTCAACGCCAACGTCACGGTGACGACCAGCGTCGCGGCCAAGTCCGTGATCGGCGTCGCCGCGTACCGCAGTACCGGGAACGCGTCGGTGACCGCCTCGGCGGTCGGCGGCAGCGACGCCTCGTCGACCAGCCACACGGCTCCGGCCGTGGCGGTGGCCGATACCAACTCCTGGCTGGTGAACGTCTGGTCCGAGAAGTCCTCGACCGACCTCACCTGGACGCTGCCGGCCGGTTCGACCCAGCGGGGCACCGCCGCGACCACCGGCTCGGGCAAGATCAGCTCGGTGATCGCCGACTCGGCCGGCCCGGTGCCGACCGGTACGGCGGCCGCCAAGGTCGCGACCACCAGCGTCGCCACCTCGCGCGACGTGCAGTTCTCGATCGCGCTCAGCCCCGGTCAAACCGCCGATCCCGTGAACCAGGCGCCGCACGCCTCCTTCCTCTCCAGCTGCAACGGCCGGCTCTGCGGGTTCGACGCGTCGGCGAGCACCGACCCGGACGGGAACACCCTCACCTACGCGTGGAACTTCGGTGACGGCCAGACCGGCACCGGCATCAACCCGAACCACACCTACGCCAGCGACGGCCCCCGCACGGTGACCCTGACGGTCAGCGACGGCAGCCTCACCGACACCGCGACCGGCACGGTCAACCCGGTCGCCACGGTGACCCAGGGCGACATCTCGTACGTCGGTGCCGCCAGTACTGCGGGCAACCGGCAGTCCCACTCGGTCAAGATTCCGACCACCGTGCGGACGCAGGACCGCCTGCTGCTCTTCCTCACCACCAACGACACCGCCAGCACGATCACCGACACGGTGGCCGGCTGGACCCTGCTGCAGTCCCGCGACGGCAACGGCGTACGGGGCCGCGTGTGGACCAAGCAGGCCACCGCTGCCGATGCCGGTAGCGACGTCACGGTCGACGGCAGCGCGCTGACGAAGTCCGTGATCAGCGTCGCCGCGTACCGCAGTACCGGTATCGCCACTGTGTCCGCATCGGCCATTCGCGGGCTCGACGCCTCTTCCTCCAGCCACGCCAGCCCGGCCGTCACAGTTGCCAAGGGCAACTCCTGGCTGGTCAACGCCTGGTCGGAGAAGTCCTCGGTCGACCAGACCTGGACGCTGCCGGCCGAGGCCACCCAGCGCACCACCGCGGCCTACACCGGCACCGGCAAGGTGAGCTCGGTCGTCGGCGACTCAGCAGGCCCGGTCGCGATCGGCACCGCCGCCGCCCGGACCGCGACCACCAGCGCCGCCGCCTCGCGCGACATCGACTTCTCCGTCGTGCTGGACCCGGGTCCGGACCAGACGGCGACCAACGAGCCGCCGATCGCGGACTTCACCTTCGGCTGCGCGACGATGACGTGTGAGTTCGACGGGAACCGGACCTACGACCCCGACGGCGACGCGCTGAGCTACACCTGGAACTTCGGTGACGGCCAGACCGGCACCGGCGACAGCCCGACGCACACCTACGCGACCGTCGGCACCCGCACCTTCACCATGACGGTCAGCGACGGCACCCACACCGCCACCAAGACCGGCACCGCCGTTACGACGGCCAAGGACCCGGCGCCGGGGCACACCCGGATCGTGCCGGACATCCCGCGCACCAACATGCCGCTGATCAGCGACGGCGAGATCTGGGACATCGAGGTCGTCGGCAACCGCGTGTACGTCGCGGGTGGCTTCACCTCGATCCGTAACCAGGCCACCGGCAACACCACGAGCTACCCGCAGGCGAACCTGGCGGCGTACGACCTCACCACCGGCCTGGTCGACGCGAACTTCCGGCCGACCTTCGGCGGCGGCGGAGTCGAATCCGTCGAGGCCTCACCGGACGGCACCAAGCTCTTCGTGGCCGGCAACTTCAACGCCATCAACGGGGTGACCAAGCGAGGCGTCGCCAGCCTCAGCCCGACCACCGGCGCACCGGTCACCACCTTCACGGCCAACACCGACATCAAGGCGACCGAACTGGCCGTCACCAACTCGACGGTCTACATCGGCGGCCGGTTCAGCACGGTCAACGGTGTCCCGCGCAGCGCGCTGGCCGCGGTCAACTCCAGCACCGGCGCGGTCCGGACCGACTTCGTCAACAACATCACCGGCGGGATCGGCAGCAACGGCGAGCTCACGGTGCAGCGCCTGAAGCTGACCCACGACCAGGGCACGCTGATGGTGGTGCACACCGGTCGCCAGGTGAACGGCCAGGACCGGTACGGCGTGGCGCTGATCAACACCCGGACGAACAAGCTGTCGCCGTGGCGCACCCGGCTGTGGGACGACAACCTGCAGTTCGTCGGCGGCATCCAGCGTATCTACGGCGGCGACATCTCGCCGGACGACTCGTACTTCGCGGTCACCAGCGGTTCGGGCGGTGACCGGCCGCCGATCAACGACACGGTGGTCGCCTACTCGCTGACCGGCACGATGGCGGACAACGCCCAGCCGCTGTGGATCGCCCGCAACTTCGACAGCACCTACTCGATCGCGATCTCCGAGCAGGCCGTCTACATCGGTGGCCACTTCGCCTGGAACGAGTCGCCGACCTCGTCGCAGCCGTGGCCAGGTCTGGACGACGTCGGCTACGGCACCGGCCAGGGCCTGTCCGGCTACGGCCTCGGTGACGCCGTGGTCCACCGCGAGCACATCGGCGCGCTGAACCCGGTCGACGGTACGGCGCTGCAGTGGAACCCGGGATCGAACTCCTTCGAGGGCAACAAGGCGATGGAGCTGACACCGCGAGGACTCATCACGGGTGGTGACGCCACCACCCAGGGCGAGTACAACGTCGGCCGGCTGGCGTTCTACGACTTCAACTCGGTGCCGGCGAGCAACGGGGTGGAGACGACCATCACCGACCCGATCGAGGGCCGGGTCAAGCCGATCAACACCGAATTCACGATCACCGGCAACGCCTCGGCCAACCAGGGCCGGACCGTGCAGCGGGTCGAGGTCGAGATCCAGGACCGGGACAGCCGCCGTTACCTCAACGACGACCTGACCACCTGGGGATCGACCACCAGCAACACGATCAACGCCACCCTGGTGTCGCCGAACGCGGGCTCGACCGACTGGTCGCTGCCGCTGACGATCCCGCAGAACCGCGCACTGAAGGTGCTCGCCCGCACGATCGCGAACACCAACGCGGCCGACAACTCCAAGGCGACGAAGAAGTTCGAGACCTTCGGTACGACGGACGCGCCGCCGACACAGACCATCACCGGGCCGACCACCAGCGTCGTCCCGACGACCACCTTCACGATCACCGGCCGTGCTACCGACGACCTGGGCGTCAACTCGCTGAGTCTGACGCTGCGTGATCCCAACAACCGCTACCTGCAGAACGACGGCACCGTCTCGCCGATCTACAACTCGTTCCGGATCACTCCGGACGTCGTGGGTGGCACGAACACCACCTGGACCTACGAAGTCACTGTGCCGAGCGAAGGCACCTGGCAGGCACAGGCCCGAGCCACCGACACCACCGGTCAGTCCGCTCTGGACACGGCCGACCGGTCATGGATCGTCTCCGACACAGCGAACCCGCCGACCGTCACGATCACGGCACCGGTCGCCATGACCCCACCGCTCACGGTTCCGGCCGTGACGGTGGCACCGGGCGGACAGATGACCTTCTCCGGTACTGCGAACGACGATGAGCAGCTCGACACGGTAGAGGTCCAACTCCGCAACACCAGCACCCGCGAGAACCTGGGCTCCGACGGTACCTGGGGTGTGAACGTGCTCGCGGGCTCGTACCGGGTCTCGCCGGTACACATCAACGCGACCAGCTACAACTGGACGTACACCACGCCGTTCAACCTGACGCCAGGGACGTACAGCTTCTCGGTGCGGGGCACCGACCAGCTGGGCTTGTCCACGTCGTCGACCAACCAGGGCCGGCTCACGATCAACGCCCAGATCCCCGGTGACAATCCACCGGACACCACGATCACCCCGACCGGCACGATCACCGGCCTCCAGGTGCTGCATCTCGACCTGACCGGCTCGGCGACCGACGGCCAAGGGGTGGCCGAGGTACGGGTCTCGCTGCGGGACAACGACACCAGTCGCTACCTGCAGCCCAACGGCACCATGTCGGCCAACTTCGCCACACTCCCGGCGACCCTGGCCTCGCCAGGCGCTACGAGTACGACGTGGACGCTGCCGGTCAACCTGCCGACCCAGGGCGACTGGTCGGTGACGGCCATCGCCTTCGACACCGTCGGGCAGCAGGACGGGTCGAGCACGGGCGCGACGTCGAGGTACCCGATCTATCCGGGTGACACGCCGCCGGTCCTGAACGAGTCGCTGCTGACCCCGACCGAGGGCACGACCTTCTCGGACGGCAAGATCTTCATCAGCGGCCGCGCCGAGGACGACCAGGCGATGCAGCGGGTCGAGATCGGCATCGTCAACTCCCTCGGCCAGTACATGAGCTCGTCCGGCACGTTCACCAGCACGAACGCCAGCTGGCGGACCGCGTTCCTGACAAGCCCCGGTACGCCGGGTTCGAACTTCTCGTACACGTCAGTCGTCATCCCAGACGGCGCCTATACGGTCCGGGTCCGCGGAGTCGACTCGCACGACTTCGTCACGGCGGTGCCGTCCGAGCGGCACGTGACGGTCACGCACCCGGCGAACAACCCGCCGGTGGCGGCGTTCACCACCTCGTGCAACCAGAACGTGTGCACGTTCGACGCTCGTAGCTCGACCGACGAGAACCCGACGTCGCTGACGTACTCCTGGAACTTCGGCAACGGCACCGGTACCGGACCGCTGCCGACCAGGACCTACACCAGCGCCAACACCTACACGGTCACCTTGACGGCCACGGACGAGTGGCTGTCGACCTCGACGGCGACCGCAACCATCACGATCACCGAGCCGACCAACAACGTGGCTCCGGTCCCGGTGATCAACCCGCCGGTCTGCTCCGGACTGGTCTGTAACCTCTCGGGTGCCGGCTCGGCCGATCCGAACACCGGTGACACCTTCACCTACCGCTGGGACTTCGGCGACGGTACTGCGGTCAGCACGACGCAGGCCCCGAACCACACCTTCCCAGCAGCAGGCACCTACACCGTCACTCTCACCACCACCGATGGCTGGGGCAAGGCAGCCACCATCACGAGGCAAGTAACCGTCTAGCTCATCAGCTAGCCAAGGGGCGCCGGTCCAACGACCGGCGCCCCTTCTCGTGTAAATGAAGTGCTGGTTGCTGTGTAGCTCGTGTAGGCATGGGGCATGCATGACGACCAAGTGGACGTGACCACCGAAACGGTTGCGACCCTCATCCAGGAACAGTTCCCGCAGTGGAGCGGCAAGCCCATCCGTCTCTTGTCGTCGACCGGGACTGTCAACGCCGTCTTCCGCATCGGGGACGACCTCTCCGCCCGGTTCCCCCTGCGGCTGGCCGATCCTGCCAAGACGCTGGCGGTTCTGGAGCAGGAAGCCCAGGCAAGCGCGGAGCTGGCGCAGGTGTGCCGGTTCCCTGTCCCGGAACCTGTTGGCTTGGGAAAGCCGGGAGCGGGCTACCCGATGCCCTGGTCGGTGCAGACCTGGCTGCCGGGAACAGTCGCCTTCGAGGCCGATCCGAGCGGCTCGGACGACTTTGCCGAAGACCTCGCCGCCTTCATCGCTGCCCTGCGGGACGCCGACACGCGAGGCCGGTCTTTCCGCGGTCAAGGTCGCGGCGGCGTTCTCACTGACCACGACGAGTGGATGGCGACGTGTTTCGAGGAGAGTGAAGGGCTGCTCGACGTGGATCGCCTGCGCCAGATGTGGAGCCATTTCCGGGAGTTGCCACGCAAGGGCGCCGACGTGATGACCCATGGTGACTTGATTCCTGGCAATGTCCTGGTGGCGGGTGACCGGCTGAGCGGCGTACTGGACACCGGCGGCTTCGGTCCGGCCGACCCCGCTCTGGATCTGGTCGGTGCCTGGCACCTGTTGCAGTCAGGGCCGCGGGAAGTGCTTCGACGCAGGTTGGCCTCTGACGATCTGGAGTGGGAGCGCGGCAAGGCCTGGGCGTTCCAGCAGGCGATGGGCCTTGTCTGGTACTACGCCGAGACCAACCCGACGATGAGCGCATTGGGACGCCGGACGCTCGACCGCATTCTCCAGTGATGCCCTTCCCGGCACGCCGCGGGCAGCGTAGTGTTGGATTATGTATACAGATGAACGGTATGCCGGATGGAATCAGGGCTGACTCGCCATGCTGCTGCGTCAGCTCGAGTATCTCGTCGCCCTCGCCCGGGAACGGCACTTCGCCCGCGCCGCGGCTGCCTGTTACGTCTCCCAGCCCTCGCTGTCGGCCGCGATCCGCAAGCTCGAGCAGGAACTGGACGTCCCGGTCGTGCGGCGCGGACGGCGGTTCGAAGGTCTCACCCCGGAAGGTGAACGCGTCCTGCTCTGGGCCCAGCGGATCCTCTCCGAACGCGATGCCCTGCGGCACGAGCTGTCGGTGATGCGCGGCGGCCTGACCGGCACCCTCCGCCTCGGCGCGATCCCGACCGCGATGCCGGTCGTCTCGCTGCTCACCACTCCGTTCTGCGCCCGCCACTCGCAGGCCAGGGTGAGGCTGGAATCCCTGTCGTCACGGGACATCACCCACAAGCTCGCCGAGTTCGAACTCGACGTCGCGATGACCTATCTCGACGACGACACCCTCGGCCAGGTCCGCAAAACCCCTTTGTACGAAGAGCGTTATCTTCTGCTGACCCCCAACCACAGCCAGCTCGCGGAACAGCCGGTCGCGACCTGGGCCGAGGTCGCGGAACTCCCCCTCTGTCTGCTCTCACCCCAGATGCGCAACCGCCGGATCATGAACGGCTACTTCACCGACGACGGGGTGACGGCCGCGCCCGCGATCGAGAGCGACACCGTCTCCGGGCTCTACAGCCACCTTCGCGGCAGTCACTGGTCGACGGTGATCTCGCACGCGTGGCTGCACATGTTCGGCGTACCGGCCGGCATGCGCGTCGTACCGCTGAAGAGTCCTGCGCACGGACCGCGGGTCGGCCTGGTGATCGCCGCGCGGAGTCCTGAGCCAGTGCTTGCCCGCGCCCTGCTCGATGTGGCCCGGCAGGCCGGCGTACACAAGGCTTTGGATGAGCTCCTCGACGATCATCTGATGAGTGCTCAGTCGGCTTGATAGCGCCGCGCTATCCCGACATAGCAAGCAAGTCTTTGACCCGTACGACGTGGCGGCGCGACTGTGGCAGGGACGGAAAACCCTGAAAACGTTGAGGAGTTGCCCACCATGGCAAAGGTCTTGTGTGTGCTGTACGACGACCCGAAGGACGGCTACCCGACCTCGTACGCCCGCGACGACATCCCGCGGATCGAGGGCTATCCAGGCGGCCAGACAGCGCCGACTCCGAAGGCGATCGACTTCGCCCCGGGCTCGTTGCTGGGGAGTGTCTCCGGCGAACTCGGGCTGCGGAACTTCCTCGAGAGCCAAGGCCACACCCTGGTTGTCACGTCGTCCAAGGAGGGCGACGACTCGATTCTCGACCGCGAGCTGCCCGACACCGATGTGGTGATCTCGCAGCCGTTCTGGCCTGCGTACCTGACCGCGGAACGGATCGCCAAGGCGCCGAACCTGAAGCTCGCGATCACCGCCGGCATCGGCTCGGACCACGTCGATCTGGATGCAGCCGTTGCCAACGGCATCACCGTTGCCGAGGTGACCTACAGCAACAGCATCAGCGTCGCCGAACACGTGGTGATGATGATCCTCGGCCTGGTTCGCAACTACCTCCCGTCCCACCAGGTGGTGCTCGACGGCGGCTGGGACATCGCGGACTGCGTCTCCCGCTCGTACGACCTGGAAGGCATGCACGTCGGCACCGTGGCCGCTGGGCGGATCGGTCTCGCCGTACTCCGGCGACTGGCACCCTTCGACGTCAAGCTGCACTACACCGACCGGCACCGCCTACCCGAGTCGATCGAGCGCGAACTCAACCTGACCTTCCATCCCGATGCCGCTAGCATGGCGCCGTTGTGTGACGTCCTGACGATCAATGCCCCGCTGCACCCGGAGACCGAAGGCCTGTTCGGGGACGAACTGCTGGGCAGGATGAAGCGCGGCACCTATTTGATCAACACCGCGCGCGCGAAGATCGCCGACCGGGATGCGATCGTGCGTGCGTTGGAGAGCGGACAACTGGCCGGGTACGCCGGTGACGTGTGGTTCCCGCAGCCCGCTCCGGCCGACCACCCGTGGCGGACCATGCCTCATCACGGGATGACGCCGCATATCTCTGGCTCATCGCTGCCAGCTCAGGCCCGGTACGCCGCCGGCACCCGGGAGATCCTGGAGTCCTGGTTCGCCGGTACGCCGATCCGCGACGAGTACCTCATCGTCGACGGCGGCCGACTAGCCGGTACCGGTGCTCACTCATACTCCACCAAGTCCTAGACCCACGCCGCAAACGCGTGCTGTAACAGGGATCACGTACGACGTAACCCGTGTCACGTGAGATGCGGGCATAACCGGTCGCTTCGCCTGGTTGAATGTATACAGAAGGCAGTAGTCACCCAAGGAAGCTCCGGAATCGGATCCGGAGCGGGAGAGGAAGCAATGATTTTCACCCGTAGGTTCGGCGCTCTGGCGGCCCGTCCGCAGTTCCCGGATGCCCCGGAGCTGCAGCAGGAACTCGATGTCGAACTCCCCGAGCAGACCCCGGACGCCGAGGACCGCAAGGTGGCCGTCGAGTCGGCTGCCTGAATTTCAACCTCTGTGGCACTTGGTAGACTGTCTACCAAGTGCCATCATGGTTAATCCACACTAGTGATTTTCTCGATCATTGGTACGGCGAAACACCGGGAAGGACCTCATGACGACGCTCAGCACCGATCAGGCCGAAGCGCCCGGCGTACGGCATGTCAAGCGGCCGCAGCCGTTGCGTGAGTCGGTCTACGAGGCCCTCACCGAGATGATCATCGACGGCACTCTCGAACGCGGCCGGCACCTGGTCGAGGTCGAGCTGGCCGGCATCCTCGGCGTCTCCCGGCAGCCGGTCCGTGAAGCCCTCCAGCGGCTCAACAACGAAGGCTGGGTGGACCTCCGCCCGGGCTTCGGTGCCATGGTCCACGTTCCCGCCGAGGACGAGGTGGACCAGCTCCTGGCCGCCCGCGCCGCCCTCGAGTCGGAGTCGGCCCGGCTGGCCGCCCGGCACGCCACCAAGGAGGACCTCGCGAAACTCCGCGACCTCTGCAAGGTCGGCGCCGCGCACCACGAGGCCGGCGACACCGACGGCGCCGTACGGACCAACGCCGAACTCCACAGCCTGATCACCCAGATGTCCGGCAACCGTTTCCTGGTCGACTTCGCCGGCCAGGTCGACCGCCGCGTCCGCTGGTACTACACCCCGCTGGCCCCGGTCCGCGGCGCCGCCTCCTGGCGCGAACACACCCGCCTGGTCAAGGCCATCAGCGACGGCGACGAAGACAAAGCCGCCCAGATCATGCGAGAACACACCGAACACACCCGCAAGGCCTACCACGACCTCCAGTCAACGGAACCCTCCGAGCCGGCCCCAGCGGAAAAGAAACCCACCCGCCGCCGCTAGCCCCAGCCACCCCAACCACGTCGCCCCCTCCCCGCCCGCGCCGAGACCCTGGCGCGAAGAGGGTTTGAAGCACAGAGTCGGGCTAGCGGCAGTCAGCCGGGCGCCGGGGGCAGCAAACCCCAGCAGCCCGTGCCTGAAGGTGGGCGGGCACGGGCTGCTGGGGGAACTGGTGTTAGGCGGTGCGGTTCTTGCGGGCTCGTACTACGGCCGCCTTGCGGGCCGTCATCGATTCGGCCAGGTGGACGTATTGCTCTACGCAGCGGTGGGCGTAGAGGTTGTGGTGCATGATGCGGGGCCACCAGTGGCGGCCGATTTGTTCGTGCATCCAGAGGAAGCCGATGGCGAATCCCATGCTGAGGAGGGCGCGGAAGGCCAGGAACTTCCAGGGTTCGGGTGGGAGGCCGGGGGTGCCGGTGACTACCCATTCGGTGACGATTGCGTGGATGAACAGGGCCAGTGGGAAGCCGAAGGCCCAGTAGAGCGCGGCTGGGGCGTAGACCCCGGCCGGGATCTTCTTCAGTGCCAGCAGAGCGGCGTACCCGGCGCCCAGTAAGGCGAGCGGAACGGCTAGGCCGAGGCCGGTCAAGACCGCCCAACCGACCGGCTGGCCGACGAAGACGCCTAGGGCGCCGGCGACCACGCCGGCTGCGATACCTACCGAGGCGGCAGGGACACAGAACTCCGCCAACTGCTTCACCTCACGACGATAGTCAGTAGGCATGTCAGCCCACCACGACGCCGAAGCGGATCAGGCTGTAGAACAGCATGCCGAGGTAGAACACCGCGCCGAAGCCGATGATCACGTTCCGCACCGGTCCGGGCCTGATCGGTTTGGGCAGCAGCCTGTTGTTCACCAGGAGCAACACGATGCAGTAGGCGCCCATCGCGAACGTGGACAAGAAGGCGAGCACGTCCAGGATGCTGGCCGGACCGTCGGCCGGCCCGAAGAGCAGGATCAGGATGCCGAAGGTGATCACCCCCCAGAGGAACCCGGCGTACAGCTTCGACATCGAGAACCGTTTGG
This sequence comes from Kribbella sp. NPDC006257, assembly GCF_040613535.1. Lineage (NCBI taxonomy): Bacteria > Bacillati > Actinomycetota > Actinomycetes > Propionibacteriales > Kribbellaceae > Kribbella > Kribbella sp. NPDC006257. The sequence goes on along the minus strand of NZ_JBEXSJ010000013.1, from coordinate 79,467 downwards.
CGCCCGGGATGAAGTAGTACGTCATGTCCGCCTGGCCGCGGGAGAACGAGTCGAACAGCCCCAGGGTGGCGTTCAGCCCGATCAGCGCGATGAAGGCGAAGAACAGCGTGCCCAGGATCGGGCTGCCGGCCGACGCGAACGCGTCCGACATCGCCTTCAGTGCCGCCTCCCGGTCGCCACCCTCGATCAGCGAGCCGACATCCGGATTCTCCCGGGCCGCCGACATGGCCAGCACCGTGAAGGAGATCGTGACCAGCATCGTGATCCCCCAGAACAGCAGGATCGCGTCGAAGGTGACCCACTTGCGCCACCCGCGCCACTTCTTCATCTCCTCGGGGTTGTCGGTGTCGAACATGTAGCCCCGCGAAGGCATCGCCTCCGCCTCGCCGGATGTCCGCAGGCCGCGCACCTTCGGGATGTGTGCGCCCATACCGGCCCCGCTGTCACGCAACTGCAGGGTGTACCACATCTGCTGCATACCGGACGGGCCGGCGAATGCGATCGAGCCGACCAGGATCGGGAACCACGCCTCCGACAAGGCCTTGTCCGGCATGAAGCCGATCGCGAACATGCCGCCGAGGGTCTGCGCCAGGTCGTCCCAGCTGCCGACGATCGCCGCGATGATCGACGTACCGACCACCAGGAAGCCGATCAGGAACCCCAGCAACTTCTCCAGGAAGTTGTAGATCACCGAGAGCATGCTGAACAGGATTCCGACGAACACCAGCGCCACACAGGCCGTGACTTGCCACGGTATGCCGGATATCTCTTCGAACGCCGCGGCTCCGGCCGAGAGATGGCCTGGCCAGATGTAGATCAGGATCGCCGCGACGTAGAAGAACCACATCAACGGTTTGAAGACCCTGGCCGCGCCGAAGAAGATGCTCTCCCCGGTCGCCATCGCGTAGCGCGCCATCTCCAGCAGCACGAACGCCTGCAGGGTGACACCGACCATGAACAACCAGCGGATATCCGGACCGAACACCAGGACGAGCCGGGGCCACATGTAGGACTCGCCCATGCCGACGCCGAGCGCGACCAGGAAGACGGTCGGACCGAGGATGTGCAGGGAGGGCGGGGCCGGCGGCAGCGGCCGGATCGGCATCGGTTCGAGCCGGCCGGCGTGCCAGACCCGCTCGGTCACCGCAGCGGGTTCTTCGGGTACTTCTGAGGTCTTGCTTGTGACGTCCAAGGCGGACTCCTTAGATCGACGCCAGCAGGGATGGGGTACTACGAACCGAGCGAACCCGCGTTCCGGGCCCAGCGGTACTTGGCACCGAGCACCTGGACCGGTGTCTCGGTGGTGTACGGATAAGCGACGACCCCGTGCTCGAACAGGTACTGACTTGCTTCTTCTACCTCGACATCACCCGACAGCGAAGCCACCACCGGCTTGTCGATGCCCTTCGCCCGGTACTCCTCAACCACCTCGGCCACCAAGTGAGCGAACACCATCGGCGGCGTCACGATCGTGTGCCAGTAGCCCAGGATCAGCGCGTGGATCCGGTCGTCCTGCAGCCCCAGCGCGACGGTGTTCCGGTACGTCGAAGGTGGCTCGCCGCCGGTGATGTCGACCGGGTTCCCGGCCGCCCCGAACGGCGGGATGAACTTTTTGAACGCTTCATCAAGATCCGGCGGAATCGTCATCAGCTGCAGCCCGTTGTCGACACAGGCGTCCGAAAGCAGGACACCCGAGCCGCCCGCGCCGGTGATGATGACGACGTTCTCGCCCTTCGGCGTCGGCAGCAGCGGGATCCCCCGGGCGTACTGGAGCATCTCGTTCAGCCCCGGCGCCCGGACCACCCCGCTCTGCCGCAGGATGTCGTCGTACACCTTGTCGTTGCCGGCCAGCGCGCCCGTGTGCGAGCTCGCCGCCTTGGCACCCATGGCGGTCCGGCCGGCCTTCAGCACGACGACCGGCTTCTTCTTCGACACCCGCGAGGCCGTCTCGGCGAAGGCACGGCCGTCCTTCAGATCCTCTAGATGCATGGCGATCAGGTTGGTGTTGTCGTCGTTCTCGAAGAACGTCAGGAGGTCATCCTCGTCGATGTCGGCCTTGTTGCCTACCCCAACGATCGCGGAGACGCCCATCCGGCTGGACCGGCTGAAGCCGAGGATCGCCATCCCGATCCCGCCGCTCTGTGACGAAAGCGCAACACTCCCCTTGACGTCGTACGGCGTACAGAACGTCGCGCAGAGGTTCTCCGGCAGGTAGTAGTACCCGTAGATGTTCGGCCCGAGAATCCGTACGCCGTGTTTGCGAGCGATCGCGACGACCTCGTCCTGGAGCTCCTGCTCGCCTGTCTCCGCGAAGCCGGACGGGATCAGGATTGCGCCGGCGACACCCTTCTGGCCGCACTGCTCGAGCGCGCCGCCCACGAACTTGGCCGGCACGGCGAACACCGCGACGTCGACGTCACCCGGGACGTCCGTGATCGATGGGAAGGCCTTCAGCCCGAGGACCTCGCCACCCTTGGGGTTGATCGGGTAGATGTCACCCTGATACCCGCCATTGACCAGGTTCTTCATCACCGAGTTGCCGATCTTGCCGTCCTCGTTCGAGGCACCGATCACGGCGACCGCCCGGGGCTTCATGATCCGGGTCATCGCGGTCAGGATCTCGTCCTGCGAATACCGCTCGACCGGTTGCCCCGCGGCGGCGTCGACGATGATCCGGAAGTCCACCGCGGTGGCTCCGTCCGGCCCGGCGAGCACCGGGTTCAGGTCCACCTCGGCGAACTGCGGGAAGTCCTCGACCAGGTCGGACAGCTTGGTGATGATCGCGGCGATCGCGTCCTTGTCGACCGGCTTGGCACCTCGTACGCCGTTCAGCATCTCGTGCGCGCCGATCCCGTCGACCATCGACCGGGCTTCCTCCGGCGAGGTCGGGGCGAGCCGGAAGGTGACATCTTTCAGGACTTCAACCAAGACACCGCCCAAGCCGAAGGCGACAATCTTGCCGAACGTCTGATCAGTCACCGCTCCGACGATGACCTCCTGCACATCACCGCCGGTGACCAGCATCTTCTGCACCTGCACACCGGTGATCGAAGCATCCGCCTGGTACGCCCTGGCGTTCGCGACGATCTGCTCGTACGCCGTGACAGCGGACTCGGCACTGTCGACGCCGACCACCACCCCACCGGCTTCGGTCTTGTGCAAGATGTCTGGCGAGACGATCTTCAGCACCACCGGGAAGCCGATCTCGGCCGCGAGCGCGGCGGCTGCCTCGGCAGTCGTGGCCAGCCCTTCCCCCGGAGTCGGGATGCCGTACGCGTCGGCCACCTGTTTGGCCTCGGGCGCACTCAGCGAGGTACGGCCGTCCGCCAGAGCCTGGTCGAGGATGGACTGGACCACTGCCTTGTCATACGACATGCCAGAAGCTCCTTTGAAGGAAGTCAGACCACGCCGGCTGCGCGCAGGGACTCGAGTTCGGCGGTGTCGATGCCGAGGCCGCCGTAGATCGCGGAGTTGTGTTCGCCCAGGCCCGGTGAGGTCTCCACCTGGACCGGCGAGTCGGACAGCTTGATCGGGCAGCCGACGGTCTTGAAGCTGCCGCGCTGCGGGTGCTTCACCTCGACCACCGCACCGAGCTCGGCCAGCGTCTCGTCCTCGATCAGTTCCTGGGTGGAAAGGATCGGACCGCACGGCACGTTCAGCGCGTTGAGCTTCTCCATCACCTCGAACTTGGTGTGCTGCTCGGTCCACTGCTCGATCAGCGCGAACATCTTGTCGAGCTTGTCGAGCCGGGCGGCCGGCGTGTTCCAGTCCGAGTCGTCGGCCAGTTCTGGCTTGCCGATCAGGTTGGCGATCGGGGCCCAGCCGGGCGGCTGCACGATCACGTAGATGTAGTCGTTCGGCCCACCGGGTGCGGTCCGCACCGCCCAGCCCGGCTGACCGCCGCCGGAGGCGTTGCCCGATCGTGGCACCGCCTCGCCGAAGTGGTCGTTCGGGTACTCCCGCAGCGGTCCGTGCGCGAGCCGCTGCTGGTCGCGCAGCTTCACCCGGGTGAGGTTCAGCACGGCTTCCTGCATGGCCACACTGACTCGCTGACCCTTACCGGTGGTGACCCGCTGATAGAGCGCGGCGAGGATGCCGGCGACCAGGTGGATCCCGGTGCCGGAGTCGCCGATCTGCGCACCGGTCGCGGTCGGCGGTCCGTCCTCGAAACCGGTGGTGCTCATCGCGCCGCCCATTGCCTGGGCAACGACCTCGTAGGCCTTGAAGTCTTCGTACCGGCCTGGGCCGAAGCCTTTGATCGAGGCATAGATCAACTCGGGATTGATGAGCTGCAGCCGGTCCCAGGTGAACCCCATCCGGTCGATCGCGCCGGGCGCGAAGTTCTCCACCAGGATGTCGGAGTTCTTCACCAGATCGGTGAAGATCTCCTTGCCCCGCTCGGACTTCATGTTCAAGGTGATGCTGCGCTTGTTGCAGTTCAGCATCGTGAAGTAGAGGCTGTCGACGTCGGGCAGATCGCGCAGCTGCTGGCGGGTGATGTCACCCGTCGGCGCCTCCAGCTTGATCACGTCGGCGCCCAGCCAGGCCAGGATCTGAGTACAGGAGGGTCCTGACTGCACGTGGGTCATGTCGAGTACACGAACACCTTCAAGGGCCTTACCCATAACGGTCCTCCGGCTACTTGTACATGGTTTGGTTCATGGTTCCGGGCGCGTAGGCGTCGGGATCGACCCAGACGTTGATCAGCGACGGCAGCCCGGATTCGCGGGCCCGCTGCATTGCCGGCCCGATGTCCTTGGGGTCGCGGACCTCTTCGCCGTAACCGCCGAGCATCTTGGCGAACTCGTCGTACTTGACGTCGCCGAGCGTGTTGCCGATCCGGCCGCGGGCGTGGCCGTACTTCGCTTCCTGGCCGTAGCGGATCTGGTTCATCGACGAGTTGTTGCCGACGACACCGACGAATGGAAGGTTGAAGCGGACCAGCGTCTCGAAGTCCCAGCCGGTCAGCGAGAACGCGCCGTCACCGAACAGCGCGACGACCTCCTTCTCCGGCCGGGCGTACTTCGCCGCCATCACGAACGGGATGCCGACGCCGATGGTGCCGAGCGGTCCCGGGTCCATCCAGTGGCCGGGCGACTTCGGCTGCACGACGCCACCGGAGAAGGTGACGATGTCGCCGCCGTCGCCGATGTAGATCGAGTCCTCGGTGAGGAACTCGTTGATCTCGTGCGCGAGCCGCAGCGGGTGGATCGGGTTCGCGTCCGACAGCTGCCGCGGCAGCCGCTTCGCGTACGCCGAATCCTCCTCCGCCCGCAGCTCGGCGAACCAGGCCTTCCGGTCGGTCTTGCGGACCCGGCCCGACGACGCCTGCGTGACGGCCGCCAGGATCGCGCCCGGGTCGCCGACCAGGCCGAGGTCGATGTCTCGGTTCTTCCCGACCGTGCGGTAGTCCATGTCGATCTGGACCACGGTCGCACCCTGCGGCAGCCGTCGGCCGTAGCCCATCCGGAAGTCGAACGGCGTACCGACGATCAGGATGAGGTCGGCGTTGTTGAACCCGTACCGCCGGGACAGGTGGAAGTGGTGCGGATCGCCCGGCGGCAGAGTGCCACGAGCAGAGCCGTTCATGTACGCCGGTACGTCGAGCTGGCGGACGAATTCGATCGCCGCATCGCTCCCCCGCGCTGTCCAGACCTGCGTGCCGAGCAGGACGACGGGCTTCTCCGCGCGGGCCAGCAGATCGGCGAGAGCCTCGATGTTCGCCGGGTCACCGATGCTCTTCGTCGACGCGCGGTAGCGGCCGGCCTCGGGGATCGTGGCGGACTCGACCGGGACCGAGTTGTCCAGGATGTCGCGCGGGATCTCCAGGAAGGACGGGCCGGGCGCGCCGTTGTAGCACTCGCGGAACGCCATCGAGACCATGTCGGCCACCCGGGCGGTGTGCGGCACGGTGGCGGCGAACTTGGTGATCGGGGTCATCATGTCGACGTGCGGCAGGTCCTGCAGAGAGCCCATCTTGTGCTGGTTCAGGGCACCCTGGCCGCCGATCAGCAGCATCGGGCTCTCGGCGCGGAAGGCGTTCGCGACGCCGGTCACCGCGTCCGTCGTACCGGGGCCGGCGGTGACCACCGCGCAGCCGGGTTTGCCGGTCATCCGGGCGTACCCGTCGGCCGCGTGCGCCGCGACCTGCTCGTGCCGGACGTCGACGACCGCGATGCCCTCGTCGACGCAACCGTCGTAGATGTCGATGATGTGGCCGCCGCAGAGGGTGAAGATGACGTCGATCCCCTCGGCCCTCAGAGCCTTGGCCACCAGGTGCCCGCCCGAGATCGTCGCCGTGCTCGGTTCCGGCTCGGTGACCACTGCGTTGGATTCCGAAACTGTTTGCGCCATCTGTGCGGTCATCTCCTAGGAGGAAGGCAGTGTGGGTCGCTGCTTGTAGATTGCATACAGTATTTAGTAGTCGTAGTCATATCTCATCGCCTCAGCTGTTGTCCAGAGCTCAGAAGACCTGGCCCTGTAGTGCTCCGACGGCTGCCAGGCATTGCCTGAGCAACTGCCTGAGCCGTACGTCGCGGTCGTCGCCGGAGGCTCTGGCGACGACCGCGACCGCTTCTGCGGCGTGTTCGGTCGCCACGAACGTTCGATAGCAGGACTCACCGAGTCGAAGCCGCTCCAAGACGGGCAGCCACCAACGCGCCAGTCCCCCAGGTGCCCCGCCGCCGGCCAGCAGATAGAGGGCCGTCCGATGGGACGCGGTGAGGCGACGAGCTTCATCCTCGGTCATCGCCCCGGTCAGCGCAGTGGAGACGCAGAGCGCCACCAGGCGAGCCGATCTCTCGTAACCCACCTGAGCCGTCCCGATGAACCCCGGAGCCAGCGGCAGCAATGCCTTCCGAGCTGGCCTGCTGCTGTAGTCGTGCACTGCTCTGCCGATCGATCCGAGCACCGGATGCACACAGGTCGGGCGATCGGTCCACGGTTCGCGCGCCAGCTTCGACACGATCTCCAACACGCAGGGTTCGGGGCGTTTCACCTGCGTGTACTGCGAGCGGCTCACTCGCCTGCGACCGGCGTACCGAGTTGTGGTCGGACCGGCAGTGCGGGTCTGCCTGGTTGCTTGAGGAATCGGACGGACAGAGCAGCGACGAGGCCGACAAGCCCTGCCGCCAGGAAGAGCGGGCGATAGCCTACGGTCGCCACCAGGCTGGCCGTCACGCCGACGCCGAGCAGACCGCCCGCGGCCTTTGCGCTGTAGAGGATCGCCTGGTTCTGCAGCAGGCTGTTCTCGCCGAAGAACTCGAGCACCAGGTTCGCCATGATCGCGTAGAAGGCGCCGCCACCCAGGCCGGCGAACATCGCACAGACCACGAACGCAGCCTGTACGCCGGACTCGCCGGCCGCGACGAGACCGACATGCGCCAGCCCTTCGAGCATCAGTACTGCGGCCAGCACCCGGCGACGCCCGAACCGGTCGGACAAGTGCCCGGCGAAGGACCGGCCGAGACCGTTGACCACGGCAAGCAATCCGGCAGCGAAGCCCGCCACCGCAGTACCGAGGTTGGAATCGACTGCATAGCTGACGACAAAGGCGATGCCGAACAACGACAGCGCAGTACTGAAAGCCAGCGTGAGCCACATCAGCGGCAGCGCACCGGTGCGCATCGCCTCACCCGGCCGGTAGTGGCGGGCAGCGGGGATGTTGTGCGGGATGCTTCGGTTCAGCTTGCGATCCACGGCCCACGCCTGCGCATCGATGTCGGCCGGCCACCAATGTCGCGGCGGATCCTTGAGGACGCCACCTGCCGTCATCACGATCAGCAGCGTCACCACCGCCGTCAGATCGAAGACGAGTCGCTGGCCGGCCGGTGAGTCGAAGATGGTCAGCAAGGCGATGCTCGGCACGGCGCCGCAAGCGAATCCGCCGGTGACGAACCCGATCGTCGCCACCCGCCGATCCGGGAACCACCTGGCCGACGTCGTGATGCATGCGGCATAGACCAGCCCCGCGCCGATCCCGCCGAGCACCGAATACCCCACAACCACTGCGGCATAACTACCCGAGTGCGCCAGCGTCGCCAATCCCGCAGCAGCCAGAACACCACCCAGTACGACGAGTTGCGTCGGCGAAGCGCGCCGGATGCGTTGCGCTCGGGCAGCCGGGATCGCCACCAGCGCCTGGCAGGCGACGAACAGCGCCAGCAGCCACATCGCCTGCGCCACACCCCAGCCGCGACTCGTCTCCAGGCCGAGTGCGGCAGAACCGAAGGAGTACTGCAGCGGGCCGATCGCGACCATGCAGGCCCACGCGGCCCACAGCTGCCAGCGCCGCGAATGACCGGTCAGCTCCTGCGCATCCTCACCGATCCGATACCTGCGTCCATAGACATCGCGTACGTCCCGGGGAACTGTCTCGCTCATGGCGCCTCCCTGACTACTGCATACCGTATGGAACCTTGGTACTCCCCTGCGCTACGAGTTGTCCAGAGCTGATGGCGTCTTGTGACTAGAGTGCATACAGCATACAGTCGTCATAAATCCCGCCACGAGGAGGACATGCCCGTGGATCTGATGGAGTACCAAGCCAAAGAACTCTTCGCCCGGCACCAGGTGCCGGTCACGCTGGGGCGGGTGATCGAGGACCCCGACGATGCAGCCGACGCGGCCGAATCTCTGGGCGGGCGGGTCGTCGTCAAGGCGCAGGTGAAGGCCGGCGGCCGCGGGAAGGCGGGCGGCGTGAAGCTCGCGACCACCCGCGCCGAGGCAACCGAGCGCGCCCGCGACATCCTCGGGATGGACATCAAGGGCCACACCGTACGACGGGTGCTGCTCGCCCCGGCAGCCGAGATCGCCGAGGAGTACTACTTCTCGTTCCTGATCGACCGGGCGAACCGGAGCTACCTCTGCATCGCCAGTACCGAGGGCGGCGTGGAGATCGAGGAGGTCGCGCACACGCATCCGGAGGCGATCGCCAAGGTCTCGATCGATCCGGCCACCGGTGTCGACGAGGCGAAGGCGGCCGAGATCGTCGCCGCAGCAGGGTTTCCGGCCGACGCGGCGTCCGTCGTACGGGCGCTGTGGGATGTCTTCCTCAAGGAGGATGCGTCGCTGGTCGAGGTGAATCCGCTGGTCAAGCTGGCCGACGGGTCGCTGGAGGCGCTGGACGGGAAGGTGACGCTCGACGAGAACGCGGCGTACCGGCATCCCGATCATGCGGCCTTCGACGACAAGGCCGCCGCGGAGCCGCTCGAGGCGGCCGCGCAGGAGAAGGGCCTGAACTACGTCAAGCTCGACGGTTCCGTCGGCATCATCGGGAACGGCGCCGGTCTGGTGATGTCGACGCTGGATGTGGTCGCCTACGCGGGCGAGAAGCACGGCGGCGTGAAACCGGCCAACTTCCTCGACATCGGCGGCGGCGCATCCGCCGAGGTGATGGCGAACGGGCTGAGCATCATCCTCGGCGACGAGCAGGTCCGCAGCGTGTTCGTGAACGTGTTCGGCGGGATCACCGCCTGTGACGCGGTCTCGAACGGGATCGTGCAGGCGCTCGAACTTCTTGGAGGCAAGGCGAACAAGCCGTTGGTGGTCCGGCTGGACGGCAACAACGTCGCCGAGGGCCGCCGGATCCTCGCCGAGGCGAACCACCCACTGGTGACAGTGGTCGACACCATGGACGGCGCCGCCGATCGCGCCGCCGAGTTGGCAGCCCAAGCCTGAGGAGGCAGTCGGAGCATGGCAATCTTCCTGACCGAACAGAGCAGAGTCATCGTCCAGGGCATGACCGGGTCCGAGGGTTTGAAGCACACCACCCGGATGCTTGCCGCGGGCACCGATATCGTCGGCGGCGTGACGCCGGGCAAGGGCGGCCAGTCGGTCGACTTCGCCAGGCGGTCGATCCCGGTCTACGGATCTTGTGCGGACGCGGTGAAGTCGGCGCGTGCCGACGTGTCCGTGGTCTTCGTGCCGCCGCGGTTCACCAAGGGTGCGGTGATCGAGGCCATCGACGCCGGCATCCCGTTGATCGTGGTGATCACCGAGGGTGTGCCGGTGCATGACACGGCGGCGTTCTTCGCGCATGCGGAGGCGGCCGGCGTTCGAATCATCGGGCCGAACTCCCCCGGGCTGATCAGTCCCGGTCGTGCGAACGCGGGGATCATCCCGGCCGACATCGCCGGCGCCGGGCGGATCGGGTTGGTGTCGAAGTCGGGGACGCTGACTTATCAGATGATGTACGAGCTGCGGGAGTACGGGTTCTCCACCGCGATCGGGATCGGTGGTGATCCGATCATCGGTACGACGCACATCGACGCGCTGCAAGCGTTTCAGGATGATCCGGAGACCGATGCGATCGTGATGATCGGTGAGATCGGTGGTGATGCCGAGGAGCGGGCGGCGGCGTTCATCAAGGAGAACGTGACGAAACCGGTCGTTGGGTATGTCGCCGGGTTCACGGCGCCGGAGGGTAAGACGATGGGTCACGCCGGGGCGATCGTGTCCGGCTCGTCGGGGACCGCGGTTGCCAAGCAGGAGGCGTTGGAGGCTGTTGGGGTGAAGGTCGGCAAGACGCCGTCAGAGGCTGCGCAGTTGATGCGCGACGCTCTCGAACAGCTGCTGGTGCATTGAGATGGCGAGGATCGGATTCATCGGGCTCGGGATCATGGGGTCGCATATGGCGGCCAATCTGATCCGGGCCGGGCACGAGGTGACCGGGTACGATCTGGTGCCGGCGTCCGTCGAGAAGCTGCTCCAGGCCGGCGGGAAACCCGCGCCTGACATCGCCGCGGCGGTGGCGGGTGCGGAGGTGATCATCACGATGCTGCCCGACTCGCCGCAGGTTGCCGAAGTGGTGCTTGGTGCGGGCGGCGTACTGGAGGCGGCCGCGCCCGGCGTACTGCTGATCGACATGAGCTCGATCGCGCCGGAGACGTCGCTCGCGGTCGCCGCATCCGGTGAGGAGCACGGCGTACGGGTGCTGGATGCGCCGGTGAGTGGTGGTGAGCAAGGTGCCATCAACGCGTCGTTGTCGATCATGATCGGTGGTTGTGCTGAGGACTTCGAGGCGGCTCGGCCCGTGTTCGAGGATCTCGGGCGAACGATCGTGCATGTCGGTCCGCATGGTGCGGGGCAGACGGTGAAGGCGGCGAACCAACTGCTGGTGGCGGGGATCATCAGCCTGGTCAGCGAAGCGATCGTCCTGCTGGAGGCGTCGGGGGTCGACGCTGAGCGCGGACTCGAAGTACTGGCGGGCGGCCTGGCCGGCAACCGCATCCTCGACCTCAAAGCGTCGACGATGCTGGCCCGACAGTTCACCCCCGGCTTCCGAATCGACCTGCACCACAAAGACATGGGCATCGCTTTGTCGTCCGCCCGAAGCGCGGGGGTCTCGTTGCCGGTCACTGCGTTGGTGGCGCAGCTGGTCGCCGCAGCCAGGGCCCAGGGCCACGGCTCAGACGACCACTCGTCGCTTCTTGCAGTCATCGAAGGCTTGTCAGATCGCTGACCGAAGAGAACGCCCCCTCCTTGATGGAGGGGGCGTTTCGTGGAACAGGTGGGTCCGAGGGGGCCTGGCAGGGCACGCTTCCTCGGACCCACCTGGGTCTAACCCGGCGCTACCGCCGCGGTGGGGGCGTGGGCTCTGGGGGGTTGGCCGATCTTGGTGGAGAGGAGGTCGGCTACTGCGTGGACGGCTCTGAGGGTTGGGGCTTTGGTGCCGGTGAGGTCTGCGAGCTCGACCACGGCGGCGAGGATCACGTCCAGTTCCAGGGGTTTGTCTTTTTCCAGGTCCTGGAGCATGGAGGTTTTGTGTTCGCCGACGCGTTCGGCGCCGTCGATGCGTTTGTCGACCGAGATGTCGGGATGGGAGCCCACCGCGGCGGCGATCTCCAGGGTTTCCTCCATCATCAGCCGGATCATCGCCCGGGTGCCCTCGTGCTGGGCGATCTCCACCATCGTCGCGCGGGCGAGCGCGCTGATCGGGTTGAAGGCGGCGTTGCCGAGCAGCTTGATCCAGATGTCGTTGCGGATGTCGTCCTCCACCGGGCACTTCAGCCCGCCGGCGATCATCGCCTCGCTGAACTCCAGGCAGCGATCGCTCCGCCCACCGACCGGCTCCCCGATCGAGAACCGGGTGCCCTCCAGATGCCGGACGACGCCAGGCCCTTCGAGCTCGGTGGAGCAAAACACCACGCAGCCGATCGCACGCTCGAGCGCGAGGACCCGGGTCACCTCACCGCCCGGGTCCACGGACTCGATCCGGCGACCCTCGTACGGACCTTTGAGGCCGTGGAAGTACCACCACGGGATCCCGTTCTGGGCCGCGATCACGGCCGTCGTCTCGTGCAGCAGCGGCTTGATCAGCGGCCCGGACGACGCATAGGAGTTCGCCTTCAGCCCGAGGAAGACGAAGTCGACCGGCCCGATCTCGGCCGGGTCGGACGTTGCCGGCGTACGGGCCAGCCAGTCGCCGCGCGGACTGTAGACCTGTACGCCGTTCTTCCGGATCGCCTCCAGATGGGGGCCACGGGCAACCAGGTGCACCTCGGTCCCACCCCGGTGCAGGGCCGCGCCGACATAGGCACCGATCGCGCCGGCGCCGAGAACAGCAACTCTCATGGTGTCACCAACCCGGACGCGGTCGGGACCGGGTTCTGGACACCCTCGAGTTCCTCGAACTCGATGATGTTGTCGATCTCCAGCCCCATCGACACGTTGGTGATGCGCTCGAGGATCACCTCGACCATCACCGGCACCTGGAACTCGGCCATCAGCTTCTTCGCCTCGTCCAGCGCGGGCAGGATCCCCTCCGGTTCCAGCACCCGCAACGCCTTGCAGCCAAGGCCTTCCACGACCTTCACATGATCGACGCCGTAGCCCTCCAGCTCCGGCGTGTTGATGTTGTCGAAGGCAAGCTGAACGCAGTAGTCCATGTCCAGCCCGCGCTGCGCCTGCCGGATCAGCCCGAGGTAGGCGTTGTTCACCACGACATGGATGTAGGGGATGTTGAACTGCGCACCCACCGCGAGTTCCTCGATCAAGAACTGGAAGTCGTAGTCGCCCGACAACGCGACGACCGTGGTGCCGGGATCTGCGACCGCGACCCCGAGCGCCGCCGGACCGGTCCAGCCGAGCGGCCCTGCCTGACCGGCGTTGATCCAGTGCCGCGGCCGATAGACATGCAGCATCTGAGCGGCCTGGATCTGTGACAACCCGATCGTCGAGACATAGCGAGTGTCCGGACCGAAGGCTTTGTTCATCTCTTGGTACACACGCTGAGGCTTGATCGGCACATTGTCGAAGTCCGTACGCCGTTGCAGCGTGCGCTTACGTTCACGGCAAGCGGCCGTCCACTCTGACCGATCCTGCAGCGGAGCGTTCTCCCGGGCGACATGGATCAGAACTTCGAGTGCCGCCTTCGCATCAGACACGATGCCGAGATCGGGCGCGAACACCCGGCCGAGCTGGGTCGGCTCGATGTCGACGTGAACGAACTTCCGGCCTTCCGTGTAAGTCTTGATCGAACCCGTGTGCCGGTTGGCCCAGCGATTGCCGATCCCGATCACCAGGTCCGAGGCCAGCAAGGTCTCGTTGCCGTAGCGATGCGACGTCTGCAGCCCGACCATGCCGGCCATCAGTCGATGGTCGTCCGGAATCGCGCCCCAACCCATCAGGGTCGGTACGACGGGGACGCCGGTCACCTCGGCGAACTCCACCAGCAGGTCGGCCGCATCGGCGTTGATGATCCCGCCACCGGCGACGATCAGCGGGCGCTCGGCGTCAGCCAGCATGCGCAGTGCGGTCTCGGCCTGGGGAACGGTCATCCGCGGCGTGGCGATCGGCAGCGGGGCGTAGAGGTCGGGGTCGAAGTCGATCTCGGTCAGCTGGACGTCGATCGGCAGGTCGATGAGCACCGGTCCGGGACGACCGGTGCGCATCAGCTGGAACGCCTTCTGGAAAGCGCCTGGGACCTGGGCGGCCTCGAGCACGGTGACCGACCATTTCGTGACCGGCTTGGCGATCTCGGTGATGTCGACCGCCTGGAAATCTTCCTTGTGCAACTTGGCGACCGGGGCTTGGCCGGTGATGCAGAGGATGGGAATCGAGTCGGCGGACGCGGAGTACAGGCCGGTGATCATGTCGGTGCCGGCCGGACCCGACGTACCGACACAGACGCCGATGTTGCCGGCTCTGGCACGGGTGTAGCCCTCTGCCATGTGGGAGGCGCCTTCGACGTGCCGGGCGAGGACGTGTTTGAGCTCGCCCTGCGCGCGGACGGCCGCATAGAAGGGGTTGATGGCCGCACCGGGGAGGCCGAACAGGTTGGTGATTCCCTCGCGCCGGAGGATCTCCACCGCCGCGCGGGCGGCAGTCATTCGTGGCATGCCTGACTCCTTCTCAGTTCCGGAGTGGCTTTGTATACCGGATACAGTAGGCCGAGGCCCGAAGGCGGTCAAGGCATGACGAAGCTCACAAAATGGGGCTCTTGATAGGTGTCTTCTACTGCTCGAGCTAGCTACTAAGCAGAGCGTTCCAGGGCCGCGAGGGCGTTGCGGCGGCGGACGTCGAGGGGTGACGGGCGCCTGGTGAGCCGGGTGTCGAGGAGAGTGGCTGCGTCTTCGCCCCGGCCTGATGCGGAGAGGGCGTAGACCAGCGTCTCCTCTACGACGTCGCGCTGGGCAGCACTGCCGCCTAGAGCCTGCAGGCGGGACGGGAGGGCTTCCAGGATGAGCAGCGCGGTCCCCCAGTCACCGCCAACTACGGCAGCGAGGCCGGAGCACAGAGGCGCGACTACGTTCCGGAAGACGGGGTCCGGATGTACTGCGGCGTTGCGGCGAAGCTGGTCGAGTCCGGCGAGGTCGTCGGCGGCCGCGAGGGTGACAGCGCTATGCAGAGCCGCGAAACCTGTCGGTGGTTGCTGCAGCCAACCATCCGGAGCAGCAGCCATCACGTCCGCGACCGGTAGGTGATCGGACCAGGCGCCAGTCATCCGGCAGCGCCACAGCATCGCGCCGGAGTCAACCAGTACTCGGGAGCCGCTCACACCGGGCGGCGCCAGTTGCGTGAGGTACCGCTGCCGGACAGCATCGGTGTCGCCCATCATCAGCTCGTGCAGGGCGGCATGCCAGGAGAAGTGTGCCCGGTGGTTCGCCTGCGGACCACGCTCGTTGATCCAGCCGTCCAGCCAGCGGAGTCCTTCGACGTGTAGGCCGGTCTCGTAGAACACGTGTGCCCTGGCGTGGACCGCGTGCCCCGACGACGGTTCCAGCGACAGCGCGTACGCCGAGAGCTGCTCCGCCTCACTCCAGCGCTCCTGGTCCTGTCGGACGAACGCCAGCTGACCGGCGTACCACCAGTCACCGCCGTACGACGGAGCCAGGCTCTCCACGAGCTCAGCCGTCTCGGAGCCGGAGGTCAGACCACCGAAGGCAACTGTCGGGATCGCCACGCTGACAGCCAGCGCGTCCAGTGGGTACTCGCGGATGTGTGAAAGCAACGCGCTCGCACTGCCGTCGTCAACTCGTGCGGTGACCGCATTGAGGAAGCTGCGCTCGCGGTCATCCAACAGACGCTTCTTGCCCGCTTGCTGAGCCTTGGACAGGGCTGTTCGGACATCCACGCCGACGCCCCACTCATGACCGAGCAGAGCGATCGCGGCATGGCCGACCGCGAAGTCCGGGTCTTCCTCGATCGCTGCAACGACTAGCTCTTCAGCTCCGCCCTGCAACCGCAGCAAGCGCCTGAGCGCCTCGTTGTAGTTCGCGGCCGCGTCGACCGTCGTGGTGAGGGCGAGGCCGTAGACGTCCGCCTGCCGGCGTACGGCGGGAAGGCTGAGATGTGCGACAACCGCCTTGGCCACATCGGCCGCCTGTGAGCGGATCTCCGGCATAGCGGTCGACTCCCACAGACTGCCGCGCCGCAGGGCTCCCAGCGTCCAAAGCGGTGCCCGACGTCCAGTAGCGCCAAGGATCCGGCCGTCATCAGCAGTGGCGAGTCCTAGCCCAACCTCGCCGGCCCTGGCCAGGCCACACGCCAGCAACTCCCGCAGCAGCGGGTCTGCCGTGGCATCGCCGACCGGACCTGTGCAGTTGACTACGGCACCGACCGTCATGACGGTGCCGTCACTGAGCAGCACACGTACGGCGTCGCCGGTGTCCTCTGCGCTGACCACCTCACCGGTGTGCTGACAGAGCCGTCCCGACTCGCGAACCACAGCCAACCGCTCAGCCGTGATGGGCGCCATGCGGTGCCGGTGCGCATCCCAAGTCCGTGCGTCGTTGCGGAGAAACTCCTGCTTGTCCCTTGCGGACAACCGCTTCCACACCCGTGCAGTGATCGGCCGGAGCCCGTCGACAGCAGCCCGCCAGTCACCAGTACGCCGTACCGTCTGCACCACGTGCCGCATGAGCGTTGACCGCAGTACTGCGAGGTTGTCGGCCTCAACCAGTTCCGCAGGAGGCTGCACTGGCGGTGTCTTCTCGGAGCGGTGGACGGCCGGGATGATGCCGTGCCTCGACACTGCATGCAGGCTGCGACTAGGGCGGTCAGCGGCCAGTACTACGTCGACCATGGTGAGACCGGTGCCGACCAGCAGCACATCCGTGTCGGGGAGGTTCTCTAGTGCGCCGGGACGCCACGGGTCCGCGACGAAGCGGTCTGAGGTCTGGAGACCCGGCGGAGCCCAGGCGACGCCCGGTGCCGTACCGCTGGCGACTACGGCGGCGTCGGCGACCCGGGTCTGCCCGTTGTCGAGGTGCAAGGTCAAGCGGCGACCGTGGTGGTCCACTGCGGACACGCGAGCATGGATGCGGTCCAGCACTCCTGTGGAACTGGTGGCCGCGGTGGCTAGATGGTCGGCGAGGTAGTCGCCGTACCGGGCTCTTGCCACGAAGGTGGACGGCTTGATCTCGGGGTCGACGTTCGCGTGCAACCAGCGGACGAAGTCGTCCGGCTGGTCGGGCAGCGCGCTCATCCCGGCGGCCGGGACGTTGAGCAGGTGTCGGCCGTCCGGGGTGGAGTACGCCACACCCCTCGCGGTATTCGGGCCTGGATCGATCAGGACGACCCGGTGGACGTTCGCATCCAGCAGTCTGGCCGCGGTCAACGCACCGGCGGCGCCGGCGCCGATCACCGCGACCGTACAGCCGGCTTCCCCTTCGGTCATGCTGACCCACCCCCCACAGGCGCGAAACTCTACTGAACCAATAGACTTACTGGTCTGACGGTAGCCGATCCCGGCCCCGATCACCAGCAGCGCGGCCTGCTGCCGCGGGTCCTGGGTGACCGGCGACGCGCGGTGCGAGCTGCCGGTAGTTCCCCCGGCATTGTGTGCTACCGTTTTCTCCGGTTGCAGTTTTGCAGTTCCACGTTCGTTTTCGAGACGCCCGCGGAGTTTGTGATCCGCAGGGCGTTTTCTCATTTCCGGGCCTTGGTCCGATGTGGGAGGGCTCGTTCGGCAACCCGGGAACCGGTATTCGCCGGAACTCGTCAACTCGCCCCACAAAGGAGCAGATCATGGCTAACGGAACAGTGAAGTGGTTCAACAGCGAAAAGGGCTTCGGCTTCATCGCGCAGGACGGCGGCGGCGCCGACGTGTTCGTGCACTACTCGGCGATCACGACGGACGGCTACCGTTCGCTGGATGAGAACCAGAAGGTCGAGTTCGACCTGACCCAGGGCCCGAAGGGCCCGCAGGCGGAGAACGTCCGCCCGGTCTGAACCACCGTGTGACGCAGGCCCGGCTCCGGCCGGGTCTGTTTCATGTCTGACGCAGGCTCGGCCTCGGCCGGGCCTGTTTCATTTCTGCCAGCGGTATTCGCCGTCCTGCATCACCTCGGTGCGGGTCAGGCCGGCCGCTGAGCTCACCGCCGCCGACGCCGCGTGATCCGGGTGGATCAGAGCGACGATCCGCCGTACGCCGTGCGCTTCTAGCCAGGTGACCAGGCCAACTGCAGCCTCCTTGGCATAGCCGCGCCCCTGCCACGCAGTACCGACGACCCAGGCGATCTCCGCCTCGTCGTCAGTGACAGTTGCCTGCACGTAGCCGACCAGAGTCTCGTTCTGCTGGAGAAGAACCCAGTTGAGCCAGTACTCACCAGGCCGGTCCGGGCCTTTGGTCTGTCGCTCGTAGCGCGCCGCCAGAGCCTCTACCGTCGGCGGCTCACCACCAGTGAAGGCGTAGATCTCCGGTGCGGCCAGTACGCCGGCCATCTCCTCGGCGTACCGGGTTTCCAGCGGCAGCATGGCCAGTCGCTCGGTCTCGAACCTGGTGGCAATCACCGGCACACGGTAGCGCCGGGTGATCCGGCCGCTCCCTCCTCGGCCGACCCGCCCGGCGACACCCCCGTACCGAACAGCTGCGCCGGCTACGGCAACCGGGCATTCGGGTAGAGGTCGAACCGAGGGCTCCGGTGGTCGCCTGGCTCGTACGGCGTGATCCGCTCCTCGTAGTGCAGGTGCGGACCGCCCGCGACGCCCAGCCGATCCCCTGTCTCCACCGTGTCCCCCTGCCGGACCTCTACCTGCGCCAGGTGGCCGTAGAAGTGCCAGATCGCGTTCGACTCGACCACGACCTCGTCACTCCCGGTCCGGACGACGACCCCCGCAAGCGTCGCCCGGACCGGCGTCCCCGGCTCGGCCCCGTAATCCCGCCCCGAATGCGCACCACACTCCCCCGCGACCCCGAACTCACAGGTCACCCTCGCGTTGTGCACCGGCGCAGCCATGACTCCATGCTCCGCAGGCATCTTCAGAAACCCTTAAACCCGGGCCGGGGCCGCTGGGTAGGGGGCGGGCTCGACCTCTAATTCACTCATTCGCTGGACATAGGTGCGGTAGGCGCGGCGGGCTTCGCCGTGGGCCCCGCTGTTCTGGAAGGCCGAGACGAGGCCGAGGTGGGCCCGCTCGTCGTACTGGTCGCGTTGCAGGATGCGGAGGAGGTAGCCGGCGGCCGCGTCCGGGTCGCGCTTGCCCCGGTCGGCCAGGACGCGCGCTACTCGGACATACAAAGCACGGGCTTCCTCACGCATGCCGGCTGCCCAGTCGGCGTACACATCCTCTTCAAGGAAGTCGCCGCTGTACGACGCCTCGGCCGCGCGCAACTTGGTCAGGTCGTTGCTGTCGAGGCCCGCTCGTGCATCCCGGAGGAAGTCCTCGACGTCTACGGCGGTCTGGTCGCCGTCGAGCCAGATAGTGGCGCGGTCGGCTCCGACGAAGTGGTCGGCGGCGTAGGTCTTCTCGGGATCCAGCACTGATCTGACGGTCGACAGCGCTACCGACAGACGTGGGGACGCAACCGACTCGCCCTGGTCGGGCCAGAGGAGATCGAGTAGCTGCACCCGAGCCACTGGGCGGCAGCGACGGGCTACCAGGATCTTCAGCAGGTCCCGGGCCTTCTTGGACGGCCATTCACCGAGCTGCACGGTCCGGCCATCACGGAGTACGCGGAAGCCGCCTAGACACTCGATGCGCACGGGAGCGGGACCGGTCTCTTCACCTGCTGCTAGAGCAGCCGCTGCATAGCGGGTCGCTCCGGCCGCGAGGAACTGCTTGTGCGCACGCAGTGCCAACTCCCGCGCTTCAGGACCACGCGTGCGCTTGGAGAGCATCAACTCAGCACGCGCTTGTCCGAGCGTGTCCTTCAGCTCAGTACGGATATTCAGTACTTCGTGCAGTGGCTCAGCTCCGCCGTCAGCTGCGGCTAGGAGTTCCAGAGCGTCTGCCAGGCCGGCCCGGTCGCGACGTCTGCGGCAGAGAGCTGCCGACTCCTCCGCGGCGGCTGCTGCACCAGTCTTGTCACCTGCGTGCAGCTTCACCCAACCGAGGGCGACCAGCGCGCTGGATTGACCGAGCACCGGGCCGTAGGCAACGGCCTGCTGGGCGATCTCGGCCAACTCTGCCGCTCTCTCGGGCTCCTCGCCCGCCAGCACTCGCGCCAGACCAGCGAGGGACGGCACCAGCGACTGCATGTCCTTGGTCTCGTCCGCCATCGCTATGGCTTCCTCGAAGCAAGCACGGGCCATCGCGCGATCACCGCGCTCGCGGTACACCTCCCCCAACACAGACAGGGGTTGTGCGACCCGCTTCGACTCCAGCTTCTGGTAGAGCGCCCTGGAACCTTCCAGCTCACCAATGGCTTCGTCCAGTCGGCCCAGCCTGAGCAGGGCTTCACCACGGTTGTTCAAAGCCAACGCACGGAACACTGCGAAGCCAGCACGGTCAGCGAGCTCCAGTGCCCGATCCAACTCCTCCAGACCGAGCATGTAGTCCCCCTCAGCGATGTGGTGGGATCCGCGGTTCACCCGGATGCGGATCGACTGCAGCAGATCGCCTGCCCGCTCTGCATGTTCCAAGGCGCGCAGGTAGTGCGAGGCGTTGCCACGTGGGTCACTGTCGACAGCGGCCAACATGGCTAGGACCGTGTGGACGATCGCTAGAGCGCGGTCGTCGCGGGACACCTTGGCTGCTCGGTGGGCCGACTCGATCAGCTTGCGGCAGTCGTCGAACTCCCCACGCAACCAGTGCGCCCCGGCCCACCAGGCCTGTAGCAGCGCTTCGTCGGCCGGCTGCCCGCCGTCGATCCGGCCCCGGCGATAGGTGGCGATGGCAACGTCTGTCCGTCCACGCAGATGGTGGATGAGCCCCAGCCGCCACGCGACCGCCACCGGGATCTCACCCTCCGGGTCGATGATCCGGTCGAAGCAGTCCTCGGCGCCCTGCCAGTCACCCAGGACCTGTCTGGCCTCGCCTTCCAGCTGGTCCATCGCGGAGTCACGGAGTTCCTGCGGCAACATGGTGACGGCGGCAACGACCGACTCGGCAAGACCTCCCGAGACCATCGTGTGACCGCTCTCGATCAGCATGCGAGCCGCTTGCGCCTGGTCAGCTGCCTGGAAACAGGCCAGCGCGTCCCGGTGGTCCCCTACCAACTCGAACCATCTACCGGCTTGCAGTGTGAGCTCGGTGATCTCCGCATCGTCACTGGACAACCGGTCGTTGGCGAAGTCGCGGACCAACGGGTTGAGCTCGTACCCGTCCGCCTCACCGGCAGAGACAAGCAGTCCTCGGGTCCTCAATTGCTGCAGGGTGTCGGGGTTGTCGATGAGCCCGATGGCCTGACAGAGGTCCGCTCCGAAGCGCGGTAGTACGGCGACGGCGGCCAGCAACCGGCGTACGGAAGGAGGCTCGGCAGAGAAGACCTCCTCGGCCAAGTAGTCGTAGAGCGGCCCGTCCGAACGCAGCGCACGCCTCAGCCGGATGGACCGCTCAGCAGGCGGCACTGTCCGCAAGGCCTCCACTGCCAGGCGAGTAGCAGCAGGCCAGCCCTGTACTGCGGCCTGTAGCGGCTCGGCCAGCTCGTCGACTCCTTCACCCAGTACTGCGTGCAGCACTGCCAGCGTCTCCGGGACAGTGAAGGCGACTGCGGTCGCGTCGATCTCCAGCACCTGGCCGCGTCCGCGGAGACGGTCGATCCCGAACGGCATCGCCGTACGGGAGGCCACCACCAGGTGCAGCAACGACGGGGCGACCCGGACCAGTCCCTCGATCAGCTTGGCCGCCGGGTCGTGCGGGTGGATCTCGTGCAGGTCGTCCAGGACGAGCACCAGGTCGTCGTTGAGGTTCTGCTCGAGTGCCTCGGCCAGCACTGCGGCGTACGCAAGAGCTCTGGTCTCCTGCTCGGCATCCGCGTCCGGCCCACGAGGTCCCTGCAGCTCCGCAGCCAGTACTGCGGACAGCGCGGGCACCTGGCGCCTCAAGGCCTCCACGAGTGCAGTGACCATGCCTGCCAGCGAACGGTCCTCGACACGAACGGTGTGCCAGGCACAAGGCCGCCCGGCAGCCCAGGAACCGAGCAGGGTGGACTTGCCGAAGCCCGCGTCGGCGACAACCGTCATCAGCCGCCGCTGCGCCCCCTCGTCGAGCAGCGCCAGCAGGCGCGGCCGTGGCACCGTCCCCTGCATCGTTGCCCCGTCGCCAGGCATGGCCTCACCTTCCTGTCCCCTGTCGCGACATTAGTGTCGCGGGAGGGCCTGCAGATACAACAGCACCGTCAGTAGCCGCGCCGCAACGGTGCTACCCCTGAATTCGCCGGGAGGTTGTCCCAACCCGGCGGGACCGCTGTCCCGGGCGCCGCGGCCGGCGTACCGAAAGCACCGCCACGCCCGATGTTGAGGCTGCCGGGCGTGAGCCTGTCGGCGTGTCGCCGTAGGGTGGGTCCCCATGAACGACCGGCTGGTGTGGATCGACTGTGAGATGACCGGACTCGATCTGGTGGCGGACGCCCTGATCGAGGTGGCGGTCCTGGTCACCGACTACGAACTGAACGTGCTCGGCGAAGGGATCGACCTGGTGATCGCACCGCCCCCGGCGGCGCTCGAACAGATGGGCGACTTCGTCCGCGACATGCACACCGGCTCCGGGCTGCTCGCCGAACTCGAGCACGGGATCGAGCTCGCCGACGCCGAACAGCAGGTGCTCGACTTCATCTCCGGGTACGTGCCGGACCCGCGGAAGGCGGCGCTGGCCGGCAACTCGGTCGGCACCGACCGGACGTTCCTGGTCCGGGACATGCCGAAGGTCGAGGCGCACCTGCACTACCGCAACGTCGACGTCAGCTCGATCAAGGAACTCGTCCGGCGCTGGTACCCGCGGGTGTACTACGCGACGCCGGCCAAGAACGGCAACCATCGCGCCCTCGCCGACATCACCGAGAGCATCGCCGAACTCCGCTACTACCGGCAGACCGTCTTCGTGCCTCAACCCGGGCCCGACAGCGAGACCGCGAAAGCTGCCGCGAGTGCTCTGAAGGACCCGATTTCAGGGAACTGAGGATCGTCGCTATGATTACCCAGCCGTCGCAGTAAGGGCGGCAATGGTGGGTATAGCTCAGCTGGTAGAGCACCTGGTTGTGGTCCAGGGGGCCGCGGGTTCAAGTCCCGTTACTCACCCGACTGGCCCGGCTGTGTCTGCGGAGTGCGCAGAGCGCAGTCGGGCTCTTGTTTTGTGCGCGGTCGCTTCGCTCCGCGCGGGCGGGGGGCTTCGCCCACCCGCACCCCCCTGGGTTTGGCGGGGGGTGGGGTGGTTGGGAAGCTGCGGGGTCTGGGTCACCACATTGCCGAGGTTCCCCCGCACCATCACCTTCCTCGCATCGGTCCCCGCCTGTACTCCGGCCGTCCGTCCGCCTTGCCTCACCGCACCTGCGACCCCCACCCCGCCTTCCCTCACCGCACCCGCACACCTCACCGACATCACAGCACCACCCCACTCAGCGTTGGCCCGCTCGCCCTCACCTCAGCCGCCGCACTCCCACACGCGCCCCACCTCCGGCGCACCCTCACCAACCCCGCCCTCCCTCACCCCCACGTGGGCACCTCACCAACCCACCTTGAGCACCACCTGAGCATCAACCAGACCCCAGAACGCTCAGGTCATGCTCAAAGTCGACCCCCACCCCCACCTCAACCCCCACCACTCGACTGGCGGTGCCGTTGATCCTGCCGTCTCGACTCGCCGGGTTTCAGGCGACAAATCGGCGTGTCGAACCGGTACGTCGAGAAGCCACGGCGAGTCGAGCCGGTGAGTGGAACCTCTGGCGGCGAGTCGCACCGAGAGGTCATTTTCGAGGGGAACCGTTGACCCGGGCACAGGCGCGGTCTGGCATACGTCGGCTCGGTTGGCGTCGGTGGCGTGGCTTGTCTGCCGCAACCGGGTTCGCGCCGGCCCCTCGGTACGGTGCTCCATACCCGTCACGCCCGTAGTGCGTTTTCCTGCCGGGGTTGGACTGGGTTGGCTGGGAGGATCCGGGGGTGAAGAAGGGCTCTGGGAGCGTTTGGCTTGGGTATGGGGTGGCTGTGCTGGTCACGTTCGTGATCGGAGTATTGGCGTTTGGGGTGTTTGTGTTGTCGAAGGTGTTCGGCGGGGATTCGGCTGAGCATGAGCGGCCTGCGGTGGTGCAGGCGCAGCCGTCGGTGACGGACTCGGTGGAGCCTTCGGTGAAGCCGGTTGTGAAGGCGGCTCAGGTGTTGGAGGTTCGGGGGGTGGTGGCTGATGCGCGGCAGGTTGTTGTCATCGTCGCAACGCCGGTGGGGTGTGCTGAGAATCTTCGTGGGGTGGCTTATGCGGAGGGAGACGGGGCGGTGGCGGTGCGGGTTACTCAGCGGGTGACGGGTGGGTGCCGGTGGCTGCGGCGGCCGGTGCTGGTGACCGCCAAGGCGCCGCTCGGGGATCGGGTGGTGATTGTCAACGGGGTGCCGTGGACGGCGACGGAGACCGGGAAGTATCGGCAGGCGTTGCGGACCGGGTCCTGATGTTCTGGCGGTCGGCGGATGGGTGGCGGCGGGTTGCGCATCGGCAGATTCGGCGTTGCGAGTTCTCCGTGAAGGCGAAGCGCTGGTATCTGGCGATGGCGGCCAACCAGCAGGCGGAGGAATCGGTCGAGCGGGCGATCGCGATGAGCGCATCGTTCCCGCAGGACGATCGGGTGCTGGGTTCGCTGTACTACGACCGCGCTGGGATTTATGAGGCGTTGGGAGACAAGTTCGCGGCAGTGAAGGCTGCTGAGCGGGCCTGGCAGTTCTACTACCGGCGGGATCCGGTGGGTAAGCGGGTGTAGCTGACGCCGGCACCGAGGTGCCGGCGTCAAGCTGTTAGCCCAGGACTGTGCCGTGTGCGTGGCTCGCCTGGTGGGTTGCAGTGCCGTCGTAGTAGGTGTCGTAGCCGAGGGTGAGTACTGCGACCAGCCAGGCCCCCAGGGAGTTGCAGGTGGCGACCCCGCTGGTATTGGTAGTGGCTGTGCACGCTGCGCGGCCCGCTACCACGAAGCGAACCGGTTGGCCGGATAGAGCGTGGCCGGTTGCATCGGTGAGGGTTGCGGAGAGCAGTAGGGAGACCCTCAGCGGTAGCACCTGCAGAACTGCTGGGTGGGCGACCAGCTTGGTGCCCACCTTGTCGACGCGGTGCGTGACACTGCCTGAGCTAGGCGAGTGCCCGGCATCCCCGGCGTACCGGGCTGTCACTACGTGCGACCCGACGCCGAGCGTGGACAGGCTGAGTGTCGCCTTGCCTGCCGACAGCGGTCGTGGTGCTCCGGAGTCGGTACCGTCGACACTGAACTGCACGGTCCCGCTCGCGCCGCCGCTCACCGACGCCGTGAACGTCACCGCTTGCCCGTACGCCGAGGGCGAAGGTGCTGCGGTTACCTGGGTGACAGTGGGCGTGCGTGGCTCCAGGTCCACCACTGCGAGCGAGATCGTGCCAGTCGCCCCATCGCGACCATCCACAGCGATCCGGTACGTCGTACCAGCGGTTGCTGTGAAGTTGACCTTGCTCGCTGACCCGCAGCCGTTGTTGTTCGAAGCCACTGCGGTCAGACCCGGCTCGGTGTAGACCGCGAGCAGCGTGTCGAAGGTGCTGCCACAGGTGTCGATGGACACGCGCCCGGACAGCGTCGGCGTCCAGCTGTACCAAACCGAGGTACCGCCGACGAAGCCCGCGTGGAACGGTTCACCCGGTTCCCGGGTCGCCCCTGCGTTGGTCCCAGTCACGTTGATCGGCAACGCCGGACCGAGCACCCGCGCAGCAGACAGGTTGTCGTTGGCAGGCGGATCGGTACCAGTCAACGCCAACCGGAACTCCCCGGTCCCTGGGAAGGCACCGGCGACCCCACTGGTCCAGCCGTCCACAGCAATCCTGTACGTCGTACCAGCGTTCGCTGTGAACGTCACCTTGCTGCCGCCGTAGGTCTTACCGCAGCCATCATCAGCCGAGGCCACCTCGGACACAGCGGCCAGGGCTGAGCCGGAGTACACGCCGATGACGGTGTTCACCTGACTCGCACAGGTGTCGAGAGTGACCCGGCGGTTGGTAGACGGCGTCCAGCTGTACCAAACAGACGTGCCCTGGCTGTACTGCGCATGCACAGGTTCACCGTTCTCGCTCGTAGCGTCGACAGTGCTGCCAGTGACTCCGATCGGCAGTGCACCACTGAGTGTTGACGCCGCCGCAAACGCGTCATTCAAGGGTCGTTGCGGTGCTCTCACTGTCAACTGCACTGCTCCAACGGCTCCGCCCGCACCATCGACTGCGATCCAGTACGTCCGGCCGGCGACTGCACCGAACTCCACGCGGCTCTGTGCACCACACGCATCCCCGTTGAACGCAACCGTACTCAGATCGCCCACCTCGACACCCGTGTAGACACCGAGCGTCGTGTCGAAAGCACTACCGCAGGTCTCCACGACCGCCTTGCCTGCAGAAGGAGCAGTCCACCGGTACCAGACAGACGCAGTACCAAGAACTCCACCGTGCATGGGCTCATTGGGCTCCCGAGTGGCATCGAGGGTGCTGCCGCTAGCGGTCACCGGCAGCGCACCAGTGAGCTGTTGCGCGTCGGAGAAGTTGTCGTTGGCCGGCCGCACTACCTTGCGGATCGCCAGTCGGATCGTCCCGACGTTGCGAATCGGACCGTCGACGGCAACCCAGTAGGTCGTACCGGCTGTTGCAGTGAAGTCGACCTGGCTGCGGTCTCCACAGGTGTTGTTGTTGCTCGCCACCTTCGCCAGGGCGTTCACAGCAGAGCCCGTGTAGACCCCGAGGACAGTGTCGAAGTCGCTGGCGCACGTGTCGATCGATACCGGACCAGTAGTTGGCGCGACCCAGCGGTACCAGACGGATGCCCCACCATTGGTGCCGTCGTGGAATGGTTCGCCGGTCTCCCGTGTCGCTTCGCGATTCGTCCCAGTGACGGTCAGCGGCAAGTCTGCGGTCAGTGCGATCGCGTTGGCGAAGTTGTCGTTCGCAGGAGTGTCAGCAGCCCGCAACCGAAGTGTGAAGGTCCCCTGCGCGCCATCCGCACCGTCCACAGCGATCTGATAGTTGACGCCAGCCGTGGCAACGAACGTGTCCCGGCTGCCTTGTCCACAACCGTTGCGGTTGGTGCTGACGACTACGTTCGCACCATCCGACCGCTCCCGGTAAACAGCAAGCAGGGTGGCGAATGCCGCGTCACAGGTATCGATCGTGACCGCGCCACTGACTGCAGGCGTCCAGCTGTACCAGACAGACGCGCCCCCCTCGTTACCTACGTGGCTGCCCTCGCCCGGCTCCTTGCCGGCACCGACAGTCGTGCCGGCACGAGAAGCAGGAAGAGCCCCAGCCAGTACTGCGGCCTGCGCGCGATCGTCGTTGTCCGGCCGGTCAATCGCCTTCAGCCCCAGCGTGAACGATCCCTCCGGGCTCGGGGTACCCATGTAGTCGGTAGTCCCGTCGATGAGGATCCAGTACGTCGTACCGGCCGTTGCAGTGAACGCCAGCTTGCTTCCTGCTGCCGGTGTCCCACAACCGTTGTCATTGGCATCGATCTGCGTAGCTGGGCTGCTCCCCGCGTACACAACGAGCTGAGTGTCGAAGTCGCTGTCGCATGTGTCGACCGAGACGCGCCCAGAGCTAACTGCCGTCCAGCGATACCAGACCGACGCATAGCCACGGAGGTCACCACGACTGGGCTCAGAGCTCTCCTGCGTCGCCTCGAGATTGGTCCCGGCAACAGAAAGCGGCATGGAGCCCGACAGCACGCGAGCATTGGCGATGTCGTCATTGGCCGGCGGGTTGGGCACCCGCAGGCGGAGCTTGAAGGAGCCCAGTGACCTGCCGACGCGGATCGCGTACGTCGTACCGGAGGTCGCCGTGAAGATCACTCGGCTGAGACCTCCGCAGTCTTTGTGAGTGCCCACAGCGTGCAGCGCTGCGATGGCCGTACCTGTGTAGACGTCCAGGGTCGACTCAAGCCCTCGCCCGGAGTCACAGGTGTCGACCGAGACCGGACCGTTTGCAGAGGCTGTCCAGCGATACCAGACGGTGGCATCCGGCCCGTTCGGCTCATCAGTCTCAGTCGTGGCATCAGCAGCGTTCCCCGTCACCTCGAAAGGCAGCGGTTCCGTCAGCTCCTGGGCATGCGCGAAGTCGTCGTTGGCAGGCCGCAGTACGGAGCGGATGGTCAGCGTGAAGGCAAAGAACTCATTAGGCGGTTGCCCCGCCACGGCGATCCTGTACTCCGTGCCGGCGGCAACCGTCACCACCGACCGACAGCCACTCTGACCCGGCAGCGGAGTCAGGTCCGCCAGGGTGGAACCCGTGTAGACCGCCGACAGGTTGCCGATCGCGGCGCCGCTACAGGTGTTCACCACCACAGGCCCACTGGCCGCAGGAGTCCAGCGGTACCAAACTGATGCAGCACCGAGCGGATCACCTGTCTCCACAGTGGCGTCCGTCGTGGCAGCAGTCACCGACACCGGCAGCGCTCCAGGTAGCGTCTCCGCTGCCGCGAAGTCGTCGTTGGCAGGCGGTGTGGACGTCCTGATGGTCAGTCCAATGGCTCCAGTGAGTGCCGACCCATCGGAGTAGGCTCCGCCGTCCACCTGGATCCAGTACGTCGTACCGGCGTTGGCACTGAAGGACACCTTTCCCCCGCCGCCACAGTGCAGATCACTGAGGTTCACAGGAGCCAGACCAGCGAGGTCGTCACCGGTGTAGACAGCGAGCTTGGTGTTGACCTGGCTCGAGCACGTGCTCAGCGTGACCTGACCTGTCCCCGCCGGCATCCAGCGGTACCAGACGGTCGCACCGCCGCCACCACTGTTCTCACCCGGTTGCTTCGTCGCACCGACATTGCTCCCGGTAGCACTGACCGGCAACGAGCCAGTCAACACCTGTGCGGACTCGAAGTCGTCGTTCCCAGGCGTGCGGTTCAGCTTGAGCTGCAGCTGCCCACTAGCGCCGTCGTAGCCGTCGACGGCGATCCGGTACGTCGTACCGGCCGTCGCCTGGAACCGGACCGTACTACTGGAGCCGCAGGCATCGTCATTGGAAGCCAGCGTCGTCAGGTCGCCCAGTGCCGAGCCGCTGTAGACAGCGAGGAGAGTGTCGAAGTTGCTCAAGCAGGTATCGACAGTGACCCGCCCTGTGAACCCCGCGGTCCAGCTGTACCAAACAGATCGCCCACCTGCCGACGGATCGCCAGCTTCGGCCGTTGCGTCCACACTGCTGCCTGTCACTGAGACCGGCAGCTCTTGACTGAGAACCTGCGCCTGAGCGAAGTCATCGTTCGCAGGCGGAGCGGCCGCTCGAATCACCAGCTTGACCGTCCCCATCTCGGCCGCCTGGTCGCCCCTCGGCCCGTCCACAGCGATCTTGTACGCCGTACCAGCAACCGCGGTGAAGGAGACAGCACTCTTGGAGCCGCAACCGTTGTCGTTGGCAGCCACTGGTGTCAGAGCGGCCAGAGCAGTCCCTCGATAGACCCCGAGCAACGTGTCGAAGTCACTCGCGCACGTGGAAACAGTGACCGCACCGGAAGTGGCAGGAGTCCAGTCGAACCAGATCGAGTGCCCACCCTCCTTGCCTGCATGCGTCGGCTCGCCTGCCTCCCGGCTGGCACCGAACGTGGAGCTGGTGACGGAGACGGGCAGCGCTGCATTCAGCGGTTGAGCCGCCGCGAACTGATCGTTCGGTGGCGCAGTACGGATATGCAGCCCGAAGCCGCCGGTCGCCCCACCCTGTCCGTCAACGGCGATCCGGTACGTCGTACCGGCGACAGCCGCCAATCGGATCAGCGAGGAGCTGCCGGGGAAGTCGTCGCACAGCTCGGGTTCCGCGCCGACGGAGGTGAGCGCGGAGACCGTCGTACCGGTGTAGACGCCGAGCGTGGACCAGTGGTCGGCGTCGCAGGTGTCGATCACGACCGGCCCGCTGACCGAAGGAGTCCAGCTGAACCAGACCGATGCCCCGCCAGGATCGCCGCCGTGCGCGCGTTCCCCCGGTTCCTTGGTCGCCTCGCTGGTATTTCCGGAAATGTCGATCGGCAACGCTCCGGTGAGCACCGTCGCCGCGCTGAAATCGTCATTGCCCGGCGGCGCGGCCCAGGCCGGCGTACCGGCCACCACCGCACTCACCGCGATCAGTGCCCCGGCCAGCACTGCCGCCCGGACCCTGCCACCCCGTACCCAGCCACCCCAGAACTGCACCATCGCCCCAGACCTCTCCTCGACAGACCTGGACCGATCGTCCGGACGGGTCTTCAGCCAGCCTTAAAGGCGGCCGGATGACGCACCGTCACAGCCGGTCACGGAGATCGGACTTTCGGCTGACACCCTGATCCCCTAGGCTCAGTCGCCTCGGAGGGGATCCGGCAGGGGCCGCCATCGCGTACTGGCCGGTAGGGAAATACGCCAGGCGGCACCCGGTCTGCGGATGACAGCGGGATGAAAGTTTTTACCCCTATGCTGTCTCGCTAAATACCATTAGGAAGGAATTTCTGGGGCATGGCCACACCATTCTTGAAGCGGGTCAAGCGGCGCCTACGTCGCATGTTGTCCGGGCAGCCGGCCAAGCCGGCCCCGAAGCCCGCGGCGGCCGCAGCACCGGCAGCACCGAAAGCCCCAGCGGAAGGGCGCTCCAGTATCGACCGGGACGCCTGGGCGTCCGCGGCGCAGGAAGGCGAGCTCGGCTTCCACAAGCGGCACAACTTCCGTGCCGAGCAGGAAGTCTGGTGGGCGCACGTCACCAAGGACTGGGAGGCCCTCGGTCTCAAGCCGACCGGCTGGGAAGGCAAGACGATCATCGACGTCGGTGCCGGCAGCAAGCTGCGCAGCCTGTGGTTCGAGGGTGCGACGCTGATCGTGCTGGAGCCGCTCGCGGACCGGTACGTGCAGGAGGTCGCCTGGCACGACCTGGACAAGGCCGACGAGATGTACTCCGTGCCGGCCGAGGAGTTCCTGCCCCAGCTCGTCAACCGCGGTGACCTGATCGTCTCGATCAACGCGCTCGACCACGGGTACAACTTCGCCGAGGGCGCGAAGAACATCCGCAAGTACCTGAAGGACGACGGCCTGGCGATCCTGAGCTTCGACATGCACGACCAGCCGGACTCGATGCACCCGCTGATCCTCACCGACGAGATCTGCACCAAGATCTTCGAAGAGGCCGGCTTCCGGATCGAGAAGTCCGAGAAGGGCCGCCGGTACCACGGCGCCGCGGGACCCCAGGCGACACACTGGTGGCTGCGGGCTGCCTAAGCTCTCCTTGTGCCAACGATGACGGGCGTCGCGCCCAGTAGCCGGCTTGTTCCGGAGGGTGCGGTCGCCCGTCCGTCGTGGTCCGTCAGTACGCTGCCCTGGCGACAGGTCGGGGCCGGTGCCGTCAAGGCCGCCGCCGGCGTCGCCCTTGCCTGGCTGATGATCTGGCTGATGGCCGGACATGCGTCCGGCGACAGCATCGTCGCCCTGCTCCGGTTCTGGATCTTCGGGATCACCCTGCCGGGCACCGTGCTGTGGCGGCTGGCCAGCCCGTTCCGGCACAACCTGGTCGAGGACTTCGCCGCCGGCTCGCTGGTCGGCGTCGCAGTACTGATCCTGGTCTATCTGGCGGTAGCGCCACTCGGCGGTCAGCAGTGGGCGTGGCTCTGGGTTGTTCCGGTCCTGGTGCTCGTGGTGGCGGTGCCGTCCTGGCGCCGGCGCTGCCTGAGCCGCGTGGAACGGCCCATCTCTCCACTAACTGCCTGGCTGATCGCTATCGCCTGCGGGTTGCCGCTCTACTCGATCGGCCGCTACCGGAACCTGGCGCCGGAGCCCTACACCGACGCCCGCTCCAACGTGCCCGACATGGCCTTCCATCACGCCCTGGCAGCTAGCGCGAAGTACGACTCCCCGCTGCAAGCGCCGTACGTCAACGGCGAGCGGATGGACTACCACTACTTCTGGCACCAGTTCACCGCTGCGACTTCGTGGGCGAGCGGCGTGAACCTGACCGATCTGGTCTACAACACCGGCTGGCTGCCGCTGATGCTGGCCGGCTGCGCGATCATCTTCGCAGTCACCGACCGGCTTGCTCCTGGATCCCGGTGGGTAGGCCCGCTGGCGATCGCTGTCGCTGCCATCGGCGGCAATGTGGATGCCTACACCTCGGTCCGGCTTCCCGCCGAGAGCCTGATCAGCTACGACTGGGGCAGCCCGACGCAGAACCTTGGCGGCGCGGTGGTCACGTTGCTGGCGTTGATCGGGATCGACCTGTTGCGTGGCCGAAGCGGGCCGGGCACCTGGGTGCTGTTCGTCGTCATCGCGGCGGCCGCGTCCGGGTCCAAGGCGACCGTGTTGCCGTTGATCATCTGCGGACTCGGGCTGGTGGTCTTCATCCGGCTGCTCTACGGGCGCTTCGCGAAAGGCGCGTTGCTACTGGCCGTCGTACTCGGTGGGATCTTCGTCGCCGCGATCTTCGTCGTCTTCGGCAACAAGTCCTCCGGCCTGGCCGTGCGGCCGTGGGTCATCTTCGCCAAGTTCGGGCTCTATCCCTATGTTTCCAAGGAGCTCGAAGGCGGCGGGTACGACCACGGCGCGATGTGGATCACCGCGATCACGATGAGCCTCAGCCTGCTCCTCGGCTCGGCCGGCTTGCTGGTCCTGCTCGGTACTGCGGCCCGCTGGTTCCGCGATCCGGGAATGATCTTCCTGGTCGGGATCTCGATCGCCGGCTTCGGCGGGATGGTGCTGACCGACCAGCCCGGCGGCAGCCAGCTCTATTTCCACCGCACCGCGGTGCCGCTGATCGCCGCCCTCGCCGCAGCCGGGACCTGGATGCTGGTCTTCTGGTTCGCCGACCGACGATCCGGTCTGCTCGTCGCTGCTTCGCTCGCCGGCGGGTACGGCGCGACCGCGGCGGCCCGGGCGATCGTGAAGGCGCACCCGTCCGCCGGCAGGCCCTTCCTGACTCCCGATGGCCACCTGACCGGACTGGTCACGCCATGGTTGTGGACGATCGGATTCCTGCTCGCGGTCGCAGCGCTGGTCACCGTGGTGTGGAAGCTACTCAAGCGCCGAGGACGGCCGTCGCGGATCGCCATGGCGTCTTTCGTTCTCGCCGGGATGGGTGCCGGACTGTTCCTGCCGATCCAGGCGATGAGCCAGTACAAGGCGCCCGACCTGGCACCGATCAGCGACAAGAACCCGCTCGGTCCCTCCGCCACCCAAGCAGCCGCTGCCACCTGGCTCCGCGACCACACCGCGCCCGACGAGCTGATCGCGACCAACGCACACTGCGCGGCCAAGAACACCAGTGGCTGCGACGCCAGGCACTTCTGGATCGCCGCCCTCAGCGAGCGCCACGTCCTGGTCGAAGGCTGGGGTTACACCAACACCATCAACGAACTGGTCGCCGGCACCGGCTCGAACTCGAACGGCCTCCCGTTCTGGGACCAGGAGAAGCTCGAGGAGAACGACCGCGCGTTCATCACCCCGACGCGCGACAACGTGCGGCTGCTGAAGACCAAGTACGGCGTCCGCTGGCTCTACGCCGACCCCACCCAGACCGTCGTGTCCCCCAAGCTCAACGACTACGCCACCCTGCGCTACAAGTCCTCAGACGCCCTGATCTACGAACTTCCATGATCCGGAAACTCGCTGTCGTTGCCGGGCTTGGGCTCGCAGTCGGTGGCGTGGCGTGGGTACGCCGCAACTGGGCAGTCATCACCGTGGTGGGCCCAAGCATGGAACCCACCTTCCACGACGGCGATCGGGTCTTTGTACGGCGGCAGCGGGCGGTTTCGAGCGGGGATGTGGTGGTTGTCCGGCGACCGAGTGGCGAGCCTGGCTGGCCAGAGAGGCCCGCCGGGACGGAGGACGGTCGGCGGATGATCAAGCGGGTTGCGGCGGTTGCCGGTGAGCCGGTGCCTGAGAGCGTTCCGATGGACGATGCAGTCGTTCCCGACGGCCAGCTCGTCCTGCTCGGCGACAACCTCGCAGCCAGTTTCGACTCCCGGATGATCGGCTACGTCCCGACCACCTTCACCTACGGACGCGTCGTACGACGGATGGGCTGAGCCGGCGCACCGAGCAACTCGTCGGAGACGATCAGCATCAAAGCAGCCACAGCACCCGCCACGATCGCAATCAGCGTCGCCAGGAGATCGGCAACTGGACCCGCTGCCACCACACCGGTTGCAGCGGCCACCATGAGAAGACCGTTGCGGACGAGATGACGTACGGCGTACGGGCGTTCTGTGGTGCCGAAGCAGAGGCAACTGGCCTCCGTACCGCGGCGCAGTACGATCACGATCCCCGTGGTGAAAGCAGCGAGCAGCACAAGCGCCAGCAGGCTGCCGACCACCGCGGTAGGCGGCACCACGAGCAGCACTGCAGCCACTGCTTCGGCTAGCGGAACAGCAGTAGCCACCGGTCCGACTAGTCGGGCGGGTAGCACAGCCATGTCGGCTACCGAGCGACGGAACGCAGTACGAACCCTCAACTTGCCGACAGCCGAGCTCGCGAACACAACAGCGACCAGCCAGCAACACCCAACCCCGATCAACGCGCTCACAGCGCCACCACGTCCTCCTGGTAGCCAGACGCCTGCAGCCGGAACAGCTCGGCATACAAGCCGTCGGCAGTGATCAGCTCGTCGTGCGTACCGTGCTCCGCCACCGCCCCGCCATCGATCACGACGATCCGGTCAGCACCACGCACTGCGCCAAGCCGGTGTGAGATCAACAAGCTCGTACGCCGAGTGCGGTGCTCGCGCAGCCGCGTGTGCACCTCATGCTCAGCAGCCGCGTCCAGCCCCGAGCTGGGCTCGTCGAGAATCAGCAGATCCCGCCTGTCCCGCAGAAACGCCCGGGCAAGCGCCAGCCTCTGCCACTGCCCTCCGGAAAGCACCGTCCCGGTCTCTGCCTCTGAAGCTGACCCGAAGAGCCGCGACAGCAGGGTGTCGTATCCATTCGGCAACTTCTCAATGGTGTCGTGAATCCCAGCCAGCCGCGCCGCAGTAGTGATCCGCTCCTGATCGCCCAGCGCATCGACATCACCAAGCGCGATGTTCTCCGCCGCGGTCAGGTCGTACTGCACGAAGTCCTGGAACACCGCCCCGATCCGATGCCTCAAGTCGCTAGGCGCCAGATCGCGCAGATCTACGCCGTCCCACAGGATCTGCCCCTTCACCGGGTCGTACAGCCGACACAGCAGCTTCACCAACGTGGACTTACCTGCACCGTTGCGTCCCACCAGCGCAATCGCCTGCCCAGCCGGAAGGAACAGGTTCACGCCGGCCAACACCCAGGGATGCGCCTCGGAGTAGCGGAACCACACATCACGCAACTCGATCCCCTCCTGCAACGCAGGCGCCAGCACCGGACGTGCAGCGACAGGCAGATCAGGACCTGCCTCCACCACAGCGAGCACATGCTCGAAGAGCAGCAACTGAGCATGCGCGTTAGCCAGGGACCCAGTCAGCATGGCCAACGCGCCCTGTACTCCGGCGATCGCCGCCACCTGCATCGTCACGTCCCCTGGAGTGATCACACCCCTAGAGGCGTTCACGATCGCCCACACAAGCCCGGCACCAGCTACTGAAGCCGACAGCAATGCGAGACCGCCCTGGGTGAGCAGGTCGCGCAGATCCATCCGCTGCTTCTCGGCGTCCGCCGTACGGCGCTCTGCCATCATCCGATCGCGCAGGAACTCACCCGCGCCGTACAGACGGATCTCCTTCGCGGGCTGTACATCACTCAGCAGTGTGGCGAAGAAGTACTCCCTGCGTTGCACCGGACCCAGCGTCCACATCATCCCCGCACGCCGGCGGGAGAGTCGCAGTTGTGCGATCAGAGCCGGCACCGCAGCAGTCACGACGACCGCTGCCATCACCGGGCTGATCACCGCCAACGAGCCCACGAATCCGATCGAGGTGATCACCGCGCCGGCCAGTCCGAGGCAGTTCTCCACCACGCTCGCGGGCGACTGCGCTCCCATCGCCTGCGCCAGCCGCAGCCGGTCCAGGAACGCGGGCGTCTCGAACCGCGTTAACCCGGTAAAGCTTTCCACCGCGCGATAGAGCTGCTCCTGCACCCGCCGCGCGACCACCCGGCCGGTTGCCTGCTGCAGAAACACCGTTGCCCGCGGCAACAGCGCCAACCCCAGACCGGCTCCGACCAGCCCGCCTGTAAGCCCCAGTGGCGCGCGCCGGTCGATCAGCTCTCGATCCCCAGCTTCGTCAACCAGGCTGCGAAGACCGGCAGTACTGCGGTCGCCAGCGCCACCAGCAGCTGCCCGGCCACGAGCCGCGGCGCCGATTGCAGCGCCCAACGGATCGCGGCCAGTACTACGCTCGCGCGGCTACCTGATCGCTTGGGTGACGGCATTCAACCCGCCCGAGACCTTCACCTCACCGGCAGCGCCGATCAGTGCAAAGGATGGATATCCCTGTACATCAAAGGCTTTCACGATCCCGGCACCGAGCGGTGCCACCACGACCCGCGCTTTCGGCGACAGCGCTCTTGCCTGCTCGATCGTGTCGGTCTCCGTGCCGACCACCACGGCAAGTACCCGGTCCTGCGCACGCCCGGCAGCAGCGTCGACGAACCTCGGCAACTCCTCCGTGCAGGCACTACAACTCGGCGTGAAGAAGCCCACCAGAGTGTCCGGCTGGAGGTCGCTGGTCGTCAGGTCCACGCCGTCGGTGGTGGTCGCAGCGAATGCGCCCACCACCGAACCGGCCTCGGCGATGCCGGCCGACCGCGGCTGGTTCTGCGCACCCAGTCGCCGGATCACGCCATACAGCAAGAACAAATTGAACAGGGTGAGCACACCGAGGATTGCGACGGCCGCGATCAGGTAGGGCATCTCAGGGGTGCGGGTACCAGCAACCACAGGAGGTGTCGTGCTGCTCGTCCCAGTAGAGCGTGCCCTGCAGCGTGGGGCTGTAGGCGCAGTTGCCGACCGGCCGGCACTGCGGCGGCGGCTGTGCTGCCTCAGCAGTCCCCTTCGGTACGACGAACTCCAGCAGCCGATCACTGACCTGCCGTACGAACGACTTCATCATCGCTCCCACTTCCTCTCATCAGGGGATTCCGAGTATGTCCCCGGACGGCCGGTCGCGATATCTATTCACAAATCCTCGAAAAGGGCGGAACTACTTGCCGGTGAAGGTGCTGATGGCGATGCCGAGGACGGCGGCGTTGTAGAAGAACGACAGGACCGAGTGCCAGAGGACTGCGTGCCGGATCGGCCGGCGGCAGACCTCGACATCGGAGGTCGCGAAGGCGGCGCCGATCGCGAACGAGAAGTAGGCGAAGTCGAGGAAGTTCGGCAGCGTCGTACCGGGAAAGCTCAGTCCGCGGCCGCGGGAGAAGTACAGCGTCGCGTAGTGCATCGCGTAGCCGGTGTGCAGGATCAGCCAGGCCAGTACGACGGTAGCCGCGGCGAGGATCCGGACCACCGAGTCCGATGCCAATGCCTCTTCGGGAGTGAAGCTGTCGAGCGTCACGATCAGCAGCCCAGCGGAGAGCCCTGCTCCACTGGCGACGAGTAATGCGCCGTACCGCGGCCGGATTGCCCGGGCAGACAATACCCAGGAGGGCACCTCGTCGTCACTGAGATCACCCGAGCCACGGCGCATCAACAGCACCTGACGGGCCAGGAACAGCAACGCGAGCACGTCCCACCCGCCAAGCGTCAGCGTCAGGAGATGGGTCCCGCCGCCCACGATCCACAGAATGACAAGTAACGCAATCCCCGCCATCGGCAGCAGCGCGCGCACCAGGGCATCAACCCGAACAGCCAGCATGCCCCGCAAGCTACGACCACTCACCCCGATCCAGCCGCCCCCACGCCCACCAGCAACACACTCGCCACGACACCGCAGGCTCAAGCGGCAGAGTGCCGTCGGCGCAGATGGGTACCGGTCAGGTGTTCGCGATGTGGGAATCAGGCGAGAGACATGTACGACGTTGTGGTGCTGGTGGAGCAAGAGCTGAGCGTGCGGGACGCGGAAGAACTGGTGCAGCTCTACGCAAGCTCGCAAGAGCAGGTGAAATACCACGTGATCATTCCGTGCGAAGACGCCGAGGCTCAGGTCGAGGCGTCGCTGTCCGGTTTCGCCGGAACCGAGTTCTACGGGATCGCAGCTGAGCGATACTCGGTCGCATCGGACAAAGCTGCAGCCCGGGCTCCGCACGATGCGCAACGCGCTGTCGACGCCCAAGCCCCGGCGGCCCTCGATCGCAGTCTTGAACGGCTGCACGCACTCGACCAGCAGGCGGACGGGCTGATCACCCGCCGATCCCCCGTGGACGAACTTGTCGACCGCATCAAGCAGGTGAACGGCCAGGAAGTCGTCATCCTCACCCGCCCCCACGTCGTCGCCGAACTGCTCCACCTCGACTGGTCTGCCCGAGCTCGCCGCCACCTCGACGTACCGGTCCTTCATCTCCTCGAGGCAAGCCCCACGAGCTGAGCACACGATCACCAGATCCAAAGCCTGCGAAAGCTAAGATCATACGTATGGTGAAGGACTCGATTCCTGCTGCGCAGTTGATGCCGCGACGGCTGCCGGTGGGTCGGCTCGGGGTTTCGGTGGTTGCCGAGCTCGTGGATCTCATCGTGACCGGGCGGTTGAAGGAGGGCGACCTGCTGCCGCCGGAAGGGCCGTTGAGCGAGCACTTCGGGGTGAGCCGGACGGTGCTGCGGGAGTCGGTGAAGCGACTCGAGGAGAAGGGTCTGGTGACCGTCTCGCAGGGCCGGGGGACGCAGGTGCGGGCGCCGGGGTACTGGAACATGCTCGACCCGGTGGTGCTGTCGGCCCTGATCGACAACGACGAAACCCTCGGCGTCCTCGACGAGTTGACGATCGTGCGGGCCAGCCTCGAGTCGGCGATGGCGGGGGCGGTGGCCGGATCGCACACCGCGGACGAGCTCCGGCGGCTGGAGAACGCCCTGACGGCGATGCGGGAAAGCGAGTCGGAGACAGACTCGTTCCGGCAGGCGGATGTGATCTTCCATTACGCCGTGATGGAGATCTCCGGCAACCGGTTGGCCGAGAACATCGCCAAGCAGATCTACAAACGAGCGGTGGAGTCCAGCCGGTACCAGGGCATCAACCCGCCCGACGCCGTGGCGCTGACGATCAAGGAACACGAGGCGATCGTCAGCGCCATCGCGCGCAACGACGTAGCCGCCGCCGAGAAGGCGATGCTTTCTCACATCCACGTGGCGTGGGAGCGACGCCGGCCCTCGGACCACGCTCCCCGGCCACGCAACCGGAAGCGGAATCAGAAGCGGCAGTAGTGTCAGCCGAGGTGCCACACCTCGTCAATCGGTTGCCACAACGCACCAGGAGTGCGTTCCTCGGCGATCCTCACCTGGCAAGGGTCGGTGTGCGTCCACCACTCCTGCGACACCGGGTCGTCCGCGATCCGCCGCATGTCGGCATCGTGATCATCGCCGACATACTCGTAGTACGCGAACAGAATGTCGCCGAAGACAAAGATGCTGTAGTTGCGAATGTTGCATTCGGCAAGCTTCTGCTCGACGCCAGGCCAGACTGCACTGTGCAGCTTCAGGTATTCCTCGCGCTTCTCAGGACGCACACCGACCACGAACGCCCGGCGCTCCGGTTCGCGCGTCACGAGACCGGCCTCAGCGGTACGGCGGGAACGTCGATCACGTCCGGCTCGGCCACCAGCCGCAAAGCGGCGCGCTCAGGCCGGACGTGGGGCCCGGTCGCTGCCGGAACCGCCGCCGCGGACGGCACCAGCTGCGACTCGTCCACCAGAATGCCGATCCCCGGACGGTCGCCCAAGATGATCCCGCCGTCGTCGAAGGTCTGGTCGACGTCCAGCCCGATCGGGAAATGAAGATCCTGGACCTCATAAGTCAGAAGATTCGGTACGGCGACAGCCGCGTGAGCGACCGGATTCGCGTTGTAGGCAACGGGACTCACCGGCAGGTCGTGCCCGTGAGCCAATGTCGCCACCCGGAGGAAATGGGTGATCCCCCAGACGTTGCCCACCTGCACGACGTCCAGCGCCCTGGCATCGAGCAGCGGACGATACTGCTCCAGCCCGGTCAGGTTCTCGCCGCTGGCGATCGCCGCCCGAACCTTCCCGCGCAACGCGGCCATACCTGCGGCGTCCCACCTGCGCAGCGGCTCCTCCACCCAGGTGAGGTCCATCTTCTCCTCGATGGCAGCCACGTACCGGGTGGCCTGGGCCTGGTTCCATGACTCGTTGGCATCGAACATGAGCGCGGGCCGCCGGGAATTACGGCCGAGCACCTCGCGCATGATCTCCAGCCGGGGCAGGTCACGGTCCAAATCACGGCCGCCCTTGAGCTTCCCCGCCTTGAACCCGCGGTCAGCGAACCGGCCGTAGAGTTCGGCGAGCTCCTCGTCGGCCAGGCCGTACTCGAGGCCGGAGGCGTACCCGGGGACGAACCGTTCGCGCGCCCCGAGCGTCCGCCAGAGCGGTTCGTCGGCCGCCTTGGCCTTGAGATCCCACAGGGCAGTGTCGATCGCCCCGATCGTGCCGAACACCGGTCCGGAATGACCGGTCTTGAAAACCCAGTCGAGCATCCGGTCGTAGAGGGCGACGACCGCCCGGGGGTCCTCGCCCTCGACGGCCGGGAAGACCCGCGCGATGTCGCCGTGCGGGCCGACGCCGACTCCTTCGAGCCCGCTGTCCGTCTCGATGATGAGGACGGGCACCGGCGTGGTGTTGCCACTCTGGACGCCGTTGACGTCGCCGGTGACTCTCCCCCAGTCATGAACGGTGCTCAGACTTCGGTATCCAGTGATCTTCACAGGTAGTTCTCCTTGAAAGCCGGAGCGGTCATTCCTTGGTTCCTCCCGCCGTCATCCCATCGACGAGGAACCGCTGGGAGAAGAGGAAGACGATCAGCACCGGCAGGATCGAGACGACCGTCGCCAACGCCAGGGTAGGCAGCTGGATGGAGTCCGAGCCCGCCGAGCTGGGGTTGAACGCGGGAGTCGCGGCCAGCAGCGAGGTGAGGCCGACCTGGATCGGGTAGCCGTCGCTCGAGGGCAGCATCACGAACGGCAGGAAGAAGTTGTTCCAGTTCTGCACGAAGCTGAAGAAGGCGACCAGCGCAACGATCGGCGCGGCCAGCGGCAGAGCGATCCGCGCGAAGACCTGGAACTCGGTGCAACCGTCGATCCGGGCGGCTGCCAGCAGGTCACGCGGAATGCTCGTCGAGAAATAGATGTAGGTGAGGTACACGCCGAAGGGGAAGAACGACATCGGCAAGATGACCGACAGTGGACTCCCGATCAAGCCGATGCCGTTCAGCTCCAGAAAGATTGGCAGAACCAGTGCCGTGCTGGGAATGAGCATCACCACCAGGGTCAGCACTAGAAGCGCACGGCGCAACTTGAACTCGGTGAGCGCGAGTGCGTACCCGGCGGGAATGCTCACCACGAGGGTGATCACCAGCGCTCCCACCGCGTAGACCGCGGAGTTGGCGATCCAGGTCGTGACCGCGCCGTCCTGGAAGGCGAACAGCTGGTTCCAGTTGGCGACGAGGTCGTGCCACGACCCGACGGAGAACGGATTCGAGACGACCAGGGATCTGGCGGACTTGGTGACCGCGAACAACAGCCAGACGATCGGAATGGCGAAGAAACCGACGAAGAGGATCGTCACCAGGCTCGCGACCGACCGGCCACTCCATCCTCGGAGGTTCACACGACGGCTTTCGGCGTACATGCTCATTCCCTCTCGAAGAGGCCACCGCGGGTCACGAACACCCAGGACAGCAGGAGCGCGACGACCAGCAGGATGAGTGAGATGGCGGCAGCTCCGTTGAAGTCGTTCTGCTGGAAGGCGTACTGGTAGGCGAGTTGATTCAGCGAATAGTCGTTGGGGACCACAGCATTGCTGGCCTGGCTGAGCAGTTGCGGCTCGACGAACAGCTGGGTGCCGGCCGCCAGCGACATGACCCCCATGTAGGCGATCCACTTGCGGAGCAGTGGAAGCTGGATCTTGAGCGCGATCTGTACGGCGCTCGCACCGTCGACCTTGGCTGCCTCGATCACCTCCGTGCTGATGTTGTTCAGCGCGCCATACATGATCACGATCCACCCGCCCGCTCCGGTCCAGAACGCGATGATCGCGAAGATGGCCGGCAGATGCCCGGGCTGGATCACCGCTACGAAGCTGTCGAACCCGAACGCGTGCAGCAGGCCGCTGACCGGACTGGCGGTCGGATCGAGGACGAACAGCCAGAGCAGGACACTGGACGCGCCCGCGAGAGCGCCCGGCAGGTAGTAGATGAAGCGCAACGCGGTGCTCGCCCAGCGCAGGCGTACGGCGTGCACGAGCAAGGCCAGCCCGACGACGAAGACGACCAGACCGACGAGCCAGATGACGAGGTAGACCGTCACATGGAGCACGGCCGGCCAGAACCGGAAGTCGCCGATCACCTTTGTGAAGTTGGCGATGCCGGCGAATCCCCCGTCGACATTGGTGAACGCCAGCACCACGGCGTACAGGGAAGGAACTACCCCGAACGCCAGCGCGAGGAGTGCGTAGAGCGAGACGAAGACGTAGCCGATCCGGGTGTGACCGGGTGCCCGGCCGGTCGGCCGGGCCGGTCGCCGGTGCTCGGCGGCACCGGCGATCAGCTGGTCGCTCGGTGGAGCGATGGTCATGTCAGTTCACCGAGTATCCGTTGACCTTGGCCTGGTTCTCGATCGCCTGCTGCCAGGTCGGCAGCAGTTCCACGATCGACTTGCCCCCGGTGACCGCCGTGGTCACCGTCTTCGCCCAGACCGCTTCCTGGCTGAAGGTGCCGTAGCCCCAGCCGTCCCAGATCTGCGAGGCGGCGGTCACCACCGGCTCCAGCGAGGTCGCGAAGTACTTGCTGGACTCCTGCTTGGCGACCCACTTCTCGGCGGCCGGCGCATAGGCGGGGTAGCCCGGCGCGACATTCACCTGGTAGTCGTCGGCGGTCGTGACGAACTGGACGAACTTCTCCGCAGCCTGCAGGTTCTTGGAATGGCTGGAGATGAACCACGTCCCGCCACCCACGTTGCCGGTGACCGGCTTGTCCTCACCCTTCCACGGCAGCGGCGCGGCGATGCCGAGCTGGCCGGCCGGAACGTTCAGAGACTGCGGGTTGTTGAAGATCGCTCCGGCGTACCAGGCGGGACCGGGCATCATCAGCACCTTGCCGGAGTACTTTTTCACGAACTCCGGGGTGAAGACACTGACGACGGGGACCGTGCCGTTTCCGCGGAGGGTGTCCAGCATCGCCGCTGCCCGCTTGCACTCGGTCGTGTCGGTCTTCACGGTGACTGCCTTGGGACCGGTAACGCCATTGGCCTGGCACTTGCTGGCCCAGAAGAAGACCTCCGGCGTCCAGGCGTCTCCGGCAGTGCCGATGATGTAGCCGGGGTGCTGCTGAGCAACCTTCTCACCGAGGGCCTGGTATTCCTCCCAGGTGGTCGGTACGGCGTAACCGAACTGATCCAGCAGCTTCTTGTTGTACCAGAGCACCGCCTGGGCGAGATCGTTACGGAGGCAGTACACGTGACCGTCCACCGTGCAAGGGTTGAGTGAGCCTTCGGTGAACTTCGCGAGCGTCTCAGCAGGGACCAGACCTTTGTCCAGCACGCCCGCGAATGCCTGCTTACCGCCGCTCTTCTGACTGGCCCACGCCGCGTCGTTGTTCTGGGTGGAGAAGACGACGTCCGGCCAGCCGCTGTCAGCCCGATCGAAGAGCTGCATCTTCGTGCGGAACGAGTTCGACCCGTTCGCCGAGCCGTCGTAGCTGACCACCTGGATCTTGGTGTCCGGATCGGCCTTCTGGAACGCCTTCGCAGCGGCCTGCCGGTCGGCGTCCACCCAGACCGTGATCGTCGAGGCGGTGTCCTGTTTGGCTTCGGGGAAGCCGTACGACCCGGTCGCCGAGCTGGTGCTGCTGCCGCATCCGGCGAGCGCCAAGAACGCGCAGAGTCCGGCGGCGATCAGCGCCGCGGTGGGACGGCGGTGAACCGCGGTGTGGAATCCGGCCATGAACTGTCCTTGTCTTGTCGGCTCCGGTGACGACGCGGAGTGAATCGTGCCCGATCATCGAGCATACGTATTATGTTTATCACCGCTGCAGCTGGAAGAACAGAGCCCTTGTCGCAAACATCATACGTATGCTAACTCTGTCTGTCGGGGTATCGACGCCCCTCCGACAGGAAGCGATCGCACATGACATTGACCAGGCCAAGGGGGCGCAGCTCGGTCGTCCTCGCGCTGCTCGGCAGTGGTGCCGTCATCGCATCAGCGGGGCTCAGTCCGCTGACTGCGCAGGCCGCACCGGCGACCGTCTACTACGCAGCGCCCGACGGCAAGGACACCGGTCACTGCAGCCAGGCCAAACCCTGCTCGCTCGAACGAGCGCAGAAGGTGATCCGGCCGGCCGTGAAGCACGGCGACGTGACCGTTGAACTTGCCGACGGCAACTATCGTCTCTCGGCACCGCTCCGGTTCGGGGCCGAGGACGGCGGCGGCGAGCACACCGTCCGCTGGACTGCCGCACCCGGCGCCCATCCCGTCGTCACGGGCGCATCGAAGGTCACCGGCTGGTCCAGGTCCGGC
Organism: Kribbella sp. NPDC006257; assembly: GCF_040613535.1. Lineage (NCBI taxonomy): Bacteria > Bacillati > Actinomycetota > Actinomycetes > Propionibacteriales > Kribbellaceae > Kribbella > Kribbella sp. NPDC006257. Next base: position 35,099 of record NZ_JBEXSJ010000013.1, on the reverse strand, counting down.
GCGGGATCCGGGATCTGGGAGGCGAACACTCCGGCCGGCCTCGACAGCCGTCAGCTGTACGTGAACGGCGTGATCGCTCCGCGCGCCGCCATCCGCCTCGCCAACTCGGACGTCACTCCGACCGCGACGGGGCTCACCATCAACAACCCCGCGCTCAGCTATCTCGCGACGCTGCCCGACCAGGGCCGGATCGAGTTCGAATCACTGGGCGACTTCACCAACCGGTATTCGCCGGTTCAGAGCATCAGCGCCACCGAGATCACGATGGCGCAGCCGGCCTGGGACAACAACACCTGGGGCTGGGACACGGTCCAGCGATCCTTCCTGGCCGGCCCGAGCTGGTACCTCGACAATTCGCTGAGCTTCCTCACCCAGGTCGGTCAGTGGTACATCAGCCCGACCGGCGGCAAGCTCTACTACAAGCCCGCCGACGGCGTCGACCCGAACCAACTCGACGTCGAGCTGCCGCGGCTGCAGTCCCTGATCAGCATCGGCGGCACGTACGACGAGCCGGTGACCGGGCTTGCCTTCGACGGCATCCAGTTCTCCGGAACGTCGTGGCTCGGCCCGTCGGTCGACGGGTACGCCGATCAGCAGAACGGACTCTTCCTCAAGGGCTCGTACGACTATCGCCCCGCGGACGCCTTCGCGAGCTGCTCGCGCGGTTGCGAGCTGTTCGAACGAGCCCGTACGACGTGGTTCCAGGAACCCGCCGCCGTCCAGGTATCGGCCGCCAGCCGCATCTCCTTCACCGGCAACACGTTCACCAACCTCGGACAGTCGGCGCTCGGCATCGGGAACGACGCGAACGCCACCCTGACCGGACTCGGACTAGGTGCCGCCGGCATCGATGTCGTCGGCAACCGTTTCGTCGAGAACAGCGGCCACGGGGTCGCCGTCGGCGGCGTGCTGCCCGACGCGCATCACCCGAGCGATCCGCGGATGACCAACCAGAACATCCTGATCGAGAACAACACGATCAACCGGGTCGCCGTTGACTACAAGGACAACAGCGGCATCCTCAGCACCTATGTCACGAACGCCCGCATCCTCCACAACGAGGTCTCCAACGTTCCGTACGACGGCATCGACACCGGCTACGGCTGGGGCATCAACGACGCCGGCGGCTCGAACGACTACGTCGACCGCGGCTACTACAACTGGAACCCGCTCTACACGACACCGACCACGCTCAAGGACAACCGGGTCGAAGGCAACCTCGTGCACAACACGAAGGCACGCTTCGCCGACGGCGGCTCGGTCTACAACCTCTCCGCAAGCCCAGGCAGCGTGGTCGACAAGAACTACCTGTTCAACATCTCGGGCGTCGGCCTGTACCTCGATGAGGGTTCACGGTCGATGACGTACGAGAACAACGTGATCCAGGGCGGGTCGTTCGTGTTCACCAACGCCTCCAACCGGAACAACACCAGCGACAACCTCATCCAGAACAACTGGTACAACTCCGGCGGGGCCTCCACACCGGGTGCCGCTGCCCACAACAACAAGCTGATCAACAACGTGAAGATCAGCGGGGCCAACTGGCCCGCCGGCGCGCGTGACGTGATCTGCGCCGCCGGTGTCGCGCCGCAGTACCGGACGTCACTCAACGCGAACCAGTTCGGGTTCAGCGGCTGCCCGGTCGACGCCCCCGTAGCCGCCGGGCTCGCCACCACGTCCACGGTCAGCTCGTACTTCGGCCAGCGCGGCGGATCCTTCGGGATCGCTGCCGCCGGTGCCGATGTCTGGGGCGCCGGCGGTCAACACGACGACCAGTTCGGCTCGATCTACCGGGCGGGCTCGTTCGCGGCAGAGTCGACGGTGTCCGCGCGGGTCGTCGCGGTCAACGACGCCAACGCCTGGGCCAAGTCCGGGGTGATGGTCCGCAACGACATCACCAAGCCCGGGGCGTCCGCCGGTTATGCCGTCGTCGCGGTTACCGCACGCAACGGCGTCGTCTTCGAGTGGGACGCCAACGGCGACGGCTACCTGGACACCGACGCTCGGGCAGCCGTCGACAGTTACCGGCCCGTCTGGGTGAAGCTCGCCCGATCCGGTAGGTCCTACAGCGCCTCGTACTCCTATGACGGTGCGAACTACGTCCCGATCGGCGCCCCCGTGACCCTGAACTCGGCCGCAGCTCAGCAGGACGCCGGAATCTTCTCCACCTCCCACGACGTCACCCAGTCCGCCATCAACCAGTTCGACGCCGTCGCGTGGCCTAGCTAGCCCTGATTCAGCTGCTGATGCAGCCTGCCGGGAGGTCGAACCAGCGGAGGTTGTCGAATTCGGCGTTGACGGTTGCCTCGTCGGAGCTCGCGGTGTGCTGGCAAGCGGACAGCAACTGGCGGGCTTCGGCGAGGTAGTCGTCGAGCGCCGATTCGGGAGCCTTGTCGTCGTGGCGCGGGTAGCGCAGCGTGCCGTCCGCGTCGTAACCGACCTGCGAGAGGCGCATGGGAGGCTCGACCGGGCCGCGGTGGTGCTTCCAGAGGCCGTTCGCCGGGTCGAAACGGTAGTCGCGGAGCAGCCGCCAGCCGTCTCGCGCGACCAGGCGGACCGCCTCCACGACGTACGAGAAGACCGCTTCGGAGATGAAGTAGTTGAAGTTGACCCGGACCCAGCCCGGCTTGATCCCCTCGCAGCCGTGCATGATCTCCTCGGCGAACTCCGCCGACTGCTGCAGATCGATCCCGAGCAGCGTGTGCCCGTAGGGTCCGGCGCACGAACAGCCGCCGCGCGACTGGATCCCGAACAGGTCGTTCAGCAGCGCGACGACGAAGTTGTGGTGCAGGTAGCGCCCGGACGGTGCCTTCACCACGAACGAGACGATCGACAGCCGCTCGGCGTCCAGGTTGCCGAGAATCTGGATGTTCGGCTCCGCGCGCCACGCGTCGACCGCGCGCCGTAGGTAGGCGTCCTCGTGCGCGCGGATCACGTCGATCCCGACCGCCTGCTTGAGCTGGAAGACCAGGCCGGCCCGGATCGACTCGATGATGGCCGGCGTGCCACCTTCCTCGCGATGGATCGGGTCGTCGAGGTAGCGGTGCCCGGTCGGGTTCACGAAGGCGACGGTGCCGCCGCCCGGTACGTCGGGGACGCGGTTGTGCAACAGGTCGCGGCGCGCGACCAGCACGCCCGGCGTACCGGGTCCGCCGATGAACTTGTGCGGACTGAGGAAGATCGCGTCCTTGTACGCCAGCGGGTCGGCCGAGCGCCCGCCGTACATGTCGATCTCGATGTACGGCGCGGCGGCGGCGAAGTCCCAGAACGACAAGGCGCCGTGCCGGTGCAGCAGGGCGGAGACGCGATGGGTGTTGCTGACGATGCCGGTGACGTTGCTCGCGGCGGAGAACGAGCCGATCTTGAGCGGGCGGTCGGCGTACCGGAGGAGTTCTTCCTCGAGTCGCGGGATGTCGATGTGGCCGTCGGAGTCCTGGCCGATCGTCACCACGTCCGCGATCGACTCGCGCCACGGCAGCTCGTTGGAGTGGTGCTCGTACGGGCCGATGAAGACCACCGGGCGGCGGTCGGCCGGGATCGTGTCGGTGAGGCTGTATTCGTCGTCGAGGCCGGCCGGGATGCGCAGGCCGAGGACGCCGATCAGCTTGTCGATCGCGCCGGTCGCGCCGGAGCCGCAGAAGATCACCGCGGTCTCGGCGTCGCCACCGACGCTGTCGTGGATGATCTTGCGGGCGTCCTCACGCAGCCGGGTGGTCTGCAGACCGGTGCCGCTGGACTCGGTGTGGGTGTTCGCGTACCGCGGCAGCACCTCGTCACGGATGAAGTCCTCGAGGAACGTCAGGGCGCGGCCGGACGCGGTGTAATCGGCGTACGTGACGCGGCGCGGTCCGTACGGCCCGGGCATCACCTGGTCGTCACCGATCACCGACGAGCGGATCTTGCTCAGCAGCGGGGTGTCCGGCGGCATCGCTGACCGGTCGCCCGCCAGTGCTTGACTGAACGGTCCGCCGGTCGGCAGCGCGTCGCTGGGCAGGGCGTCCTGGATGGTCATGGCGCCAGAGTAAGGCTCGTCAGTGACTTTTGCCTCCTGCCATAGTGGCTAGGGTTCAGGGCAGTCGATGGTGAGGAGCTGGGGATGACGTTTTCCGCCGAGTTGTGGGATCGCGGGGCCGCCAAGGTCTACGAGGAGATCCTCCGGCATCCGTTCATCACCGGGCTGACCGACGGCACGCTGGACCACGCCGCCTTCCGCTACTTCATCGTCCAGGACAGTCATTACCTCCGCGCCTACTCCCGTGCGCTCACGCTCGTTGCGGCGCGGGCGACCGATGCGGACGCGGTTCGCATGTTCGCCAAGCACGCGGCCGAGGCGATCGAGGTCGAGCAGGACCTGCACACGTCGCTCCTTGGGCCACTCGGTCTCACGCCGGCCGACGTCGACGCAGCTGGCTCGCGGCCGACAACCACGGCGTACATGTCCTATCTGACGGCCGTCTGCGCCACTGGCACGTACGCCGAAGCGGTGGCGGCCGTGCTGCCTTGCTACTGGATCTACCGCGACGTCGGCCGGGAGCTGATCAAGCGGTCGTCGCCGGATCCGGTGTATGCGCAATGGATCGGGACTTACGGATCCGCGGAGTTCGATTCGGTCGTAGAGTCGGTACTGGCGGTGACGGATCGGCTCGGCTCCGAGGTCGGCCCGGGCGAACGCGAACGTTGCCACCGGCACTTTTCCACCACTACCAGGTACGAGTGGATGTTCTGGGACGCCGCGTACCGCGAGCTCGATTGGCCGGTCGGATGAAGGACTTCTACGACGTCGTGATCGTCGGCGGCGGCCACAACGGGCTGGTCGCGGCTTCTTATCTGGCAGGCGCCGGCCTGTCCACGCTGGTGCTGGAGCAGCAGGGTCATACCGGCGGCGCGGCGGTCAGTCAGCAGGTGTTCCCTGGCGTCGACGCGCGCCTTTCGCGGTACTCGTATCTGGTCAGCCTGCTGCCCGACAAGATCGTCGCCGACCTCGGGCTCTCCCTCGAACTCCGGTCCCGCTCCGTCGCGTCGTACACGCCCGTACGCCGCGGTGGGCGCGACCTGGGCCTTCTGGTGGATCGCCCTGAGGGGCCGGCCACCCGCGCGTCCTTCTCCGCATTGACCGGGAGCGACGCGGAGTACGACGCCTGGCAAGCCTTCTATGCCTCGGTGGGAGAGGTCGCTGCTGTCGTGGCGCCGACACTGCTCGAGCCGCTTGTCTCGGGTACTTCGCTACGTCGTCGGGTGGATCCTGCCTTGTGGGAGGCGCTGGTCGAGCGGCCTTTCGGGGAGCTGGTGGAGTCGCGCTTCGCGGACGACACGGTGCGGGGTGTGGTCGCGACCGACTCCGTGATCGGGACGTTCGCCTCGCTGTGGGACGAGTCGCTGATCCAGAATCGGTGCTTCCTCTACCACCTGATCGGCAACGGGACCGGCGAATGGCGGGTGCCGGTCGGCGGGATGGGCGCCGTGACGGACGCGCTGGCTGCCTCTGCCCGACGAGCCGGCGCTTCGCTGGTCACGAACGCCTCCGTGACCGCGGTCGAGGCCGACGGGACTCGCGGATCCGTGACGTGGCTCGGCGGTGACGGAGAGCGCTCGGTCGACTGCTCCTACGTGCTGGCCAATGTGGCGCCTGCCACCCTCGATGCCCTCCGCGGCCGACCTGGTGTCTCGCGGCCTGAAGGGTCGCAGCTGAAGATCAACCTGCTGCTGTCGCGGCTCCCCGCTTTGCGGTCCGGCGACGACCCTTCGCGCGCCTTCGCCGGGACCTTCCACATCGACGAGGACTACTCCCAGCTTGCTACAGCATTTGCTGAGGCAGCTGGCGGTGTCCTGCCCGCCGTACCGCCGTCCGAGGTCTACTGCCACTCACTGACCGACCCGTCCATCCTCAGCCCATCACTGGTCGCCTCCGGGCACCAGACCCTCACTGTCTTCGGCGTCCACTTCCCCGCCCGCTTGTTTGCCTCCGACAACGATGCCGCCCGCAACGAGTCCGTACGCCGGGTGCTCGCCGGCCTCGAGTCCTACCTGGCCGAGCCGCTCGAACCCTGCATCGCCCGGGACGCCGACGGCAACCTCTGCATCGAGGCGAAAACCCCGCTGGACATCGAGGAATCGATCGGCATGCCCGGCGGCCACATCTTCCACGGCGACCTCCAATGGCCCTGGCTCGACGACTCGGTCGACACCGGCCGCTGGGGCGTCGAGACCGACGTCGCCAACCTCCTCATCTGCGGCTCCGGCGCCCGCCGCGGCGGCGCCGTCAGCGGCATCCCCGGCCACAACGCCGCCCAGGCCGTCCTCGAACTACACCCCTGAAGTTCGGGCCATAACCGATTTCGCATCACCCCGCCGCTCCTGCTACGATCCTCTTCGTTCGCACAACGGAACATGCGCCGCTAGCTCAATTGGCAGAGCAGCTGACTCTTAATCAGCGGGTTCGGGGTTCGAGTCCCTGGCGGCGCACCAGCATCGAGGCCCAGGCAGATATCGCAATCTGTTCCTGGGCCTTTGTGCTGTCCACGCACCACTCTGCCGGACGTCGTTCCTCTCGGATTCGCCAGCGACCGAGCCCGCACCCGCCGACGACCCTCCCGGCGATCGGCCATGCTGACCCATCATCACTGTGCGTCACATCACAACCCTCAGCAGCCCAGTTCTACGCCGAAGACTCAGCCCGCTTCGCCTCCGACCGCGGCCTCCATCAGTCCCAGAAGCGATCGACCGGAAGTTCGGAAGCTCATCGCGCAGTTCGGTACGCGCGGGCGTCGACCAGCAAGCAGAGCCCTGTCAGCCACAACACCTACGACCCCGCCGGTTTCGAGATGCCTGTTCGGACCCGACCGGAGACTCGGTATTCGTGCACCGCGGCCTGCCGTAGCGGAGCCGGCAGAGCTGGACCGCTTCGACGGTGTTGTCGCCCGGTTGACACGCGACCGGCTTGCCTGGCTCAGTGGACGCCGTTGATGCTGGGGGGAGCTGACTCGAGGGTGATGCGCGGATCGAGCAGGCCGATGGTCGCGGCGAGATGACGTTCGAGCAGATCCTGGTAGAAGGCCAACTCCTCGGCGCCGGCCCGGAGCGGAAGGCGGACGGGTTGGTTGCCCACGATCATCAATTGGCGCAGGTAGGTGCCGAGGGCGTGGTTCAGCACGGCGTACGCCGGAATGTCTTGGTCCTGGTGGTGCAAGACCTGGTCGGAGAACTGGATCACCGGGTGAACGAACGCGTGCCGGAACTTCCGGGCCAGCGGGCCGTCAATCGACCAGATGTCCAGGTCGACGAACGCGTAGGGAACGTTGAGCCGCAACTCCTGGGAGAAGCGGAAGATCTCTCCGAGTGGATCGAGTTGGCCGGTCTCAGGCAGCGACGGTACGACGAACCGCGCCATCTCCCAGGGCAGCGGCCACTCCAGCCGGTCGCAGAGCGCCTGGACGAACGGCACGTATTCTGTCGCGAGGTCGCGGATCGGCGACAGGTTGCCGCGGCCGAGGTTTCCGATGGCCAGGAACATGCGGTGCGGCGGACTGACACTGTTGGCGTCATAGCCGGGGCGCCGAAATCCCGCCTGGTGGGGCAGCAACGCGCCATTAAGCGCCAGGTCGGCGACTGCCGAGAAGGTCAGGCAGAAGGCCGCCGGATCGTCGGTGAAGCCCGCCGCGAGGGCCCAGCGGATCCAGCTGCTGTACTGCGTGGAGCCGGGCAACTGCCTTGCGAGGGTCTCCAGGTCGGACGGGTACACACGCCAGTGCTCACTGATGTGTGCAGCGCTCTCCAGAACCGCCGCAGTACTGCCGTTGTCGGTGAGGGCTCGCAGATGAAGATCCAGTGCCGGGCTGCTCTGGCGAGGTGCCCCGGGAGCGACTCCCACTCGATGCCCGAGATCGGTCAGCCAGAGCACCAGCAGCTCCTCCAGCTCGACGTACAGGTCGGGGAACGTACGCCCGGCGAAGGCGGGGTTCTCCAGCAGGACGCGGGTCCAATGCTCCTGTTCTCCTTCGAGATGGATCAGGACGACCTCCGCGAGATACCAGGCATAGAGCTCGATGCGAAGTTGCCGCCAGCGATCGCCGCGTTGCCGGGCGATCTGGGTGATGAGTGGCGGCGCAGGGTCTTCGCCGAGGGCGTCGAGGCCGGCGAGGAGGTGAAGCACCCGGCTGGTCTGGAACTGCTTGATCAGCTGGAAGTAGTACCCGTACGACGTGGCCAGCGTCTGGTACGCGTGCGTCGTTTCGTGCCGGACGGTCCTGGTCGCCCGCAAGGCCGGGCCGCCGTTCTCGTACTCGGCCCGGCTGAAGTCGTAGCTGGCGGTGAGCGAGATCGCGTCCATGTGCCCGGAGAGCGGGCGGTCGCGCAGCGTCGGCCCGGCGACCAGATCGAGGATGTCGTCCCCGTCGCTCATCGAGGTCAGTCTTCGCGGGGCCGGAACCGCGGAGCGGTCTCCAGATCGAGCAATGTCTCGTCGTCCGGATCGGCCTGGCCTACACCAACCAGCTCGAGGACGATCTTGTGGATCTGCTGGTTCTGGTACGACGCGCTGCCGCCGGCCGTGACGATCTGGAGATCCAGTCCGCCCTGAATCTCACGGTCGACCTGGGCCACGAAGTTCACCTCGAGAGTCAGCCGCTCGACCTCGAAGATCGCCCCTTCGCCACGTTCCTGGCGCTCCTGCTGCGATTCCCGAAGCTCCCGCTGCACCCGCGCGAGCAGTTCCTTGAGGAACAACGAGCCTTCAAGGTCCGCGACTGTCTGCCTCGGCCGCAAGCGCATGCGATCTCCCTCGTACGACGGACGTCTGCCTAGCAGCGTAAGGCTTCTCATGGGAGACGTGGGACAAATCGACGGTGACTGCGCGGCGAGATCCCTCGATCCGGCAGCGATCGGATTGAGCCCGGGCGCGGGACGGCCTGGCGATATAGCCGGCATCCCAGACGGCCTTGCGTGGCAGGTGCTGCACCCGTGGGGGCTGTTGTCGGCCGGATGCTCGGAGATAGTCCAGCTGTTCTTGCTGGGCAGCCCGGACTGTAACCCCAGCGTGCCCTCGGATCTAGTACATCAACTGGGTTTGATGTAACTTCGAGCCCGTGGTTTCCGATGTTGCGGCCTTGCCAGAGTTCGTTCGGCTCGTGAGCCATCCGCTGCGATGGCGAGTGATGGGCGAGCTCGCGCGAAGCGACTTGCGGGTCCGTGAGCTCGTCACCCTTGTCGATGAGCCGCAGAATCTTGTCTCCTATCATCTGCGACTCCTGCGCGACGGCGGCCTGGTGGCATCGAGACGCAGCAGCTTCGACGCGCGAGACAGCTACTACCACCTCGACCTCGACCGCTGCGTCGAAGAGCTTGCGGGTCTTGGAACCGCGCTCCATCCCGCTCTGCGGGTGCCGCCGGTGCCGGATTCGCCGACGCGACAGTCAGGGAGGTCGAGCGTCCTGTTCGTCTGCAGCGGCAACAGCGGCCGATCGCCAATCGCCGAAGCCCTACTGCATCACCGAGCCGGGCACCGGGTGCGAGTGAGCAGCGCCGGCACCCGGCCCAAGGACCACATCCATCCTCACGTGATCCGGGTACTGCGTGAGCAGTACGACATCGACATCGATGGACAGGCCCCTCGTGCGCTCGACTCAGCGCAAGGCCGTCGTCGGTTCGACCGCGTGATCACCTTGTGCGACAACGCCCGTGAAGCACTCCCCGCCACCGGGTTCCGGCCGCGCACACACTGGTCCATCGCCGACCCAGCGGCCGACGGCGACGGCCGGAGCAACTACTCGACATACGTGTCGGTCGCGGCCGAGATCGACACCCGCGTTCGGCATCTGCTGCCGAGCCTCAGCATGTAGCTGGAGGATTGAGCATGGACACCTTCGCAAGCGTCCGCTACATCGTCGACGACGTACCGGCGGCCAGCTTTTTCTACACCACCCACCTCGGCTTCATCCTGCGCAGCAACCCGGCACCAGCCTTCGCCGACGTCACCCTCGGACCGCTGCGCCTGCTCCTGTCCGGACCCCAGTCTTCGGGCGCCCGGGCCACTCCAGACGAGACAGCCGGACCGGGCCGGAACCGTATCCACCTGATCGTGGACGACCTCGATACCGAGATCGATCGGCTGCAAGCCGCCGAGGTTCCGTTCCGTAGCGAACTCACCACAGGACCAGGCGGCCGCCAGATTCTCATCGCCGACCCCGCCGGCAACCTCGTCGAACTGTTCCAGCCCGCGACCTGACGCTACAGCGAGCGTCGCTGGAGGAGGTCAGCAAGCAGGCCGTGCATTACAAGCATGGGCTGCATGGCCGACGCCACATTGACGCATGATGGCGAGCTAGCCCGTCCGATCCTTTCGTGACCGGGGATATCGCCATGCCGCGCGCGCAAGCCTCTATCCGAATTCGTACACCAGGTTCACGCGGCCGTTTGGGAGTTGGTGGACGGTGCGGAGGGTAAGGGGGCGACGCGTTCCGGTGGGTGGGAAGAGCGCCGTTCCGTCGCCGGCGATCAGCGGGTGTATGTGGAGGTGTAGCTCGTCGACGAGGCCGGCCTCGAGCAGGCCGGTGGTGGTGCGGGCGCCGCCGATCAGGTAGATGTCCTTGCCTGGTTGGTCTTTGAGCGCCGCGACCTCGTCGGTGCTGCGCAGGAAGGTCGTCCGGGGCCAGTTCGCCTTCGTCAGGGTCTTGGACAAGACGTAGTGCGGGACCTGGGCGGCGAAGCGGGCCCATTCGATCTCGGCCGGCGTCGGCACCGTGCCGGTGAAGGGAAGCGGCTTGCCGGGCTCGGCCTGCTCGATCGCGGTCCAGTACTGCTCGTGGCCGGGATACATCCCTCCGCCCAGTAGGCAGGCGTCGATGCGCGGCATCAGCTCGTAGTTGTCGCCCCACTCGTCGACCCAGTCCGCGAACCCCTCCGATCCGGCGATCTTGCCATCGACGGAGACCTGCATTCCAGCAATCAGTTTTCGCATCGTGAGCTCGCTTCGGCGCCGGTGATGTTCACGCCGACGACGCTAGTCGAGAGCGGTTAGGCTCTCTTGTAGATTTGTGTCCGGTTGGATCGGAGGACGAACACGATGCCAACGGCAAGCCTCCATGGGGAGATCGCGGCCCCGGATGCTGTTCTCACGCTGCTCGGTCAAGCGCCCGGCGTACGGGTCGTCGACCACGACTGCCGCAAACCGGCGGGCGACCGGGGCTCGTACGAATACAGCCGCGATTTCGGCGTGGTCTTCGTACGCCGGGGCGGGTACTGGCGTGAGGTCAACGGCCAGGGCGCCTACCTGGGACCGACCGATGCGTTCTTCGAGCGACCGTTCGCCGAACAGCGCATCACCCACCATCGCGACGGCGGCGACCGCTGCCTGTCGCTGTGGCTGTCCGAAGACGCCGTCTGCGCGTTGACCGGCGACGGGCGCGTTCCCGATGAGCCGATCACCACCACCCCTGCCATCGATCTTCGGCATCGCGAACTCGTCGTTGCGCTGCGCCGCGGCATCGATCGGTTCGAACTGGACGAACGGCTGGTGCACCTCGTCGGTGCCTTGACCGAACGGGCGGCACCGGGGCGGTTGACGGCCCGCCGTTCGGCCACCCGGACCAGTCACCACGGCATCGTTCAGCAAGCCCGGGAAGCGATCGTCTCGGACCCGGCGGGCACGGATTTCGCAGACCTGGCGCATACCCTCGGGCACACGCGATTCCACGTCAGCCGCGTGTTTTCGCGGACGACCGGTATGACGCTCTCGCAGTTCCGCAACCGGGTTCGGGTCGCCATCGCACTCGACCGGCTGGCCGACGGACACGAGAACCTCGCACTGTTGTCCTCCGAGCTCGGTTTCGTCGACCAGAGCCACCTCTCACAGGCCGTCCGCACTTTCACCGGCAAGCGACTGAGCGAACTCCGGTCACGACTGGGCCAGCACGACCGACCCGCCACCCGGGCCGAGCGCAGGATCAAGTCCGTAGCCGGCCCAGCGAGACAGCACGGCCTGCTGGACCTCAACGGCGACGATGAGAAACCCCAAAAAAAGCTAATCGGATGAAACTCCTCCGCATATCTTGACATGGGCTCCACCGCCCGACGATGCTATCCGGAGCGATTTCCTCCACTTGCCAGACGCGGTTGCCGAGATGCTTACCGAGAGGCCCGAACCGCTTGGCCTTAGCGCGGTCAAGCAGCGTTGGCTCGCCCTTGGCGTCATGGCGCAGGCCCAGCTTCGTGAGCCCTCGACCGCTGAGAAGGAAGAACGACAATGACCGTTGAGGACGATCCAGGCGAGCCTGTGACCGACCATGTGCCGAGCATGCACCAGGAGCTGCTAGCCGCACGACTGGCCGGCTCCGCGACGCTCGCTGTCACGCTCGCCGACCGGATGGCCGTGGACGAGTCCGTCGCATTGTCGAGACGTGCCTTCGTCGCGGGCGGCCCAGCACACGGACTCGGGTTCGGCGTAATGACCGCCGCCCTCACGGCAGCGGGATCCGGCAACGGCGCCCTTGGGCCACAATTGACCGGCCTCGGCATCGTGGCCAGCGTCGCCGGGATCCTCTGCCCGTCCTACTTCGCCGCGGAGACCGCAGGCTGGCTCATCCCTATCGGCCGGTTCTCAGGTTTGGCTCTACTCGCGATAGGCGGCAAGAAGCTCGCCGCAGCTGCCGACCTTGGAACCGTCAACTCGTGAGCCCGGTGAGACCTGGCCCTGGCCACGACCTTCTCGGAGAGTCTGCGGAAGGCGACGCGCCATGACCTCTAGCTCGCCGGACCGACTTGTGGCCTCTATGGGCCTCGCCCGGCGCTGGCCCACCGCACTCGCCCTTCTCCAGGTCGCCGCAGCCCTCTACTTCATCCTCAGTGAGGGAAAGACGGACTTCGCAGCCGGCGTCGCTGCCATGGCCTGCATCTACATGGCTGCTTACGCCGCCGGGCGCGGCGCTGTCGCGTGGGCGGCCTACCCCGGGGTCGTCGCGGTCTCTGTCGTCATGGAGTACGCCGGCGTCGATCCACGGATCTGTCTGACGGTCCTCCTGGTTGCGCTCTGGATTGTTGCCGTAGGCAAGGGACATGCCCGCGACGGTCGCTGGTTCGCCATCCAGACCTCAGGGATGGTCTTCTTCGGCGGGCTCACCCTGCTGGCTCTGGCAGTAGACCAGCGCGCCGCCGGGGTTCTCGCCGGCATCGGGTTCTTCACCCATGGGCTGTGGGACGGCTATCACTTCGTGCGTAACAAGATCGTCACCCGCGCTTGGTCGGAGATGTGCGTGGTGGTCGATCTGATCGTGGGTCCAGCGCTGGTTGTCACTGCACTTACCAGCTGAGCACTGCAGGGCCGCGAACAGGTGACAACAGCAGCCATGGGAACTCGCGAACCCACAGTGATCGCAGGATTGACGATGGCAGCAAGATCGCGAGAGGCGCGGCTGAACCCAGTGAAGTACCGATCGCCAGGACGACCTATCCCCACGGACCTTTCGCTCTACGGCTGTCGAGACAGCTGACCGCGTCAAGCCAAATATCCGATCGCTCCACCACTCCCGGAGGCCGCAATGACCGAATCACCCCGGACCATTCATGAGGTCATAGACCGATACAACGCAGCGTTCCGTTTGCATGATCCAACGCTTCTGGAGGATCTGATCGCGGAAGAATGCGTCATCGAGGACACAGGCCCGGCTCCCGACGGAGCCCGTCATGAGGGCGGTCCAGCGTGCCTGGCGCGCTGGTCCGAGCTCGCGGGCAACCAAGCCCTCAACTTCTCGACCGAGCCCGCCGACATCGCCGGCGACCTCGCCGTGGCACCGTGGGTCCTGCGCTGGGGACAGGGCAAGAACGACTGGGTCCGCGGCGTCAATCTCATCCGCATCCGCGACGGCAGGATCGTCGAGGCACGGGGCTATGTGAAGGCCTGAGGTGTCGCTATGGTTCGGACGTTTGCCCGCACGGGCACCCTTTTACCCATCGCGGATCGCGCGGTGTTGCAGAAGCCCTGCGCCGCCGTCGGCATCTCGGCGTCCGGTGACCGCGCCGACGACGCTCCGATGCGGCACCGGTTGCGAACAGGCTGCTTGTCCCCCGCCATGACCGGCGGGCTCTGACAATGGCGACGATCGACGATGTCCGAGCACTGGGGGCAGAGTTGGAGCGCTCCTACCATGTTTACGTGCGGGGACGATTGAAGTTCCGCGTCGGTCAAATGGTCTACGTGGCATTCTCGCTCGACGAGACCGTGATGGAATTCGCCTTCCCGAAGGAGGAACGGGCAGCGCTGGTCTCGGGAGATCCGCGCAAGTTCCAGATGCCCTCGGAGTCGGATCTGCGCTTCAACTGGGTTCACGCCGACCTTGCGTCTCTGGAACCCACCGAGGCCCGCGAGCTCGTAGTCGACGCGTGGCGCATGGTCGTCCCTCAGAAGCTCTCCCGCGCCTACGACCTCGCGCACCCCCGCGGGCCACAATGACAGCTGACCGGTGCAATGAACTCTCGGCACATCGCTTGTGACCATGGGCGACAGCGTGGGCCGCGCCCCCGGCACGGCCCACGCTGTAGATGACCAACCAACTGACATGTGTTGGCATGGGCTGATCGGATTCTCAACTCAGCACTGACGCACTAGGGAGACCTGCCGCCCGGCGCATCCTCAGTCCCCCGGCGAAATTGTCAACCTTCACGCGAGCTTCTGACTTGTGGTCCGGGCCGAGTCAACTGGCGCCGCTGGCCTCAGGAAGGCGACGACCAGCGCCGCACCCACGACCAGGGCGACCGCCGCGCCACCCGTTGCGGTGGCGAAGCCGTGCACCAATGCCGCGATCGGCGCCCCCTCGAAGTCGCGGGTGGCGCTGACTGCCACGGTGTTCAGCACAGCGGTCCCCACGCTACTTCCGATCTGCATGGCCGTGTTGGCGATAGCGGCGGCGATGCCGGCCTGGCGCGGGTCGACACCACTGGTGGCGACCCCGATCGACGGCGTGAAGACGCAGCCGATGCCGAGACCCACGAGCACCTCGGCGGGCAGGATGACGGTGAGGTAGCCACTGGTCGGCGTCAACTGCGTGAGCAGTCCGAGACCGGCGGCGGCCAAGAGGAGCCCGGGAGCCACCAGAGCGCGGGGCGCGACGCGATCCATCAGGCGGCTGGCCAGACCGTAGGAGCTGCCGGCGACAGCCAGGCTCATCGGCAGGAAGGCCAGTCCTGTGCGGACCGGACTCCAGCCGAGCGCCACCTGGAAGTGGTAGGTCAGCATCAGGAACATCCCGAAAGTGCCGACCACGCTGATCGCGGTGGCGACATACGCCGTCGCGCGGCCCCGGTCCGCGAGCACTGCCAGCGGCAGCAGCGGCGCGGCCAGAGCCCGTTGACGGACCAGGAAGCCGGCGATCATTCCCAGCCCGACCAACCCGGGGACGAGCACCGCGGCCGACTCCCAACCGTGGGCAGCCGCTTCGCTGGCGCCGAGCACCAGGCCCGCCAGGCCAGCAGTGCCCAGCAGGCCAGAGATGACGTCCACCCTGACCGGGAAGCCGTCGTCGGCCGACAGCACCCGGCGGCCGGCGACGATCACGATGAGGGCGACGATTACGTTGACGTAGAGGCACCAGCGCCAGCCGGCGTACTCGGTAAGTACGCCGCCCAGCAGCAAGCCGACGACTGCGCCACTGCTGGCGACCGCACCGAAGACACCGAAGGCCTTGCCCCGCTCGCGCGGCTCGGTGAACGTCGAGGCGATCAGGGCGAGCGCGGCGGGCGCCATGAATGCGGCGCTCGCACCCTGGAGCGCGCGACCAGCCACGAGGACCTCGAACGTCGGCGCGGCGCCGGCCAGGGCGGAGGAGGCGGCGAAGCCGATCAGCCCAAAAGTCAGCGCGCGGCGCCGACCGATCCGGTCGGAGGTCTTGCCGCCGAGGAGCAGCAGCCCCGCGAACGAGAGCGTGTAGGCGGTGACGATGTAGGAGCGATGGGCGTCGTCGAAGCCCAAGGTGCGTTGGGCGGTCGGCAGTGCGACGTTCACGATGGTCGCGTCCAGGGCGACCATCAGCTGCGCAAGCGCGATGACGCCCAGGCCGGCCCAGCGGTGGTCGGTCCGTGCTGGTGTTTGAACAGAGCCTGTGGCCATTAGCGTTCCTCCTCAGTGGAATGTCTCCCTCCGCATCGCTCTGGGACCAGATGGTCACCACGGAAGGATGTGGAGAAGTTTTCTCCGGTTCGGTAGGGTGAGTTCGTGCCTCTGCGCGTCGATGCCCGCCGCAACCTCGAGCAGCTGCTTGCGGCGGCCGGCGACCTTGTTGCCGAGAAGGGCGCCGGCGTCGCGCTCGACGAGGTCGCGCAGCGGGCCGGCGTCGGGATCGCCACGCTCTACCGCCGCTTCCCGGACCGCACCGCGTTGCTTCGGGGCGTGGTGCTGCACTCGCTCGACCAGACCAGGACCGCCGCCGAGCGGGCGGCCGAGGAGCATGACGACGCCTTCGAGGCGCTTGCGGCGTACCTCCGCGCGGCCCTGGAGCTCCGGGTCGCCGCGGTGATTCCGCTGGTTCTCGACGTGCTCGACCTCAATGAGCCCGAGCTCGCCGCCGCCCGCGAGGCGTCCGCCAGGGCCACGGAGGAGCTGGTTGACGCCGCCCACGCCAGCGGGCAACTGCCGGAGGACGTCACCTTCGCCGACGTCGGCATGATGCTGGTCCGCATCGCCAGGCCGCTGCCCGGCCCGCTGCCCGACGAGCTCAAGCACGAGCTCGCCCGACGCCACCTCGAGCTCTTCGTCCGAGGGCTCGGCCGGCGAGGGGACAAGCTGGTGGGCCCTGCCCTTTCGCGGGACGGTCTGGCCCAGATGGCACTCCGAGACGCGGAATCGTTGCGGTAAGCCCTTGTCCAACGATTCTGGTCGCCTATCGAGACGATTATGCGAGCGACACAACGCCCTGTGAATCCCATGTCGTGGCCTCACGGTCCGCTAGTTCGACACCGGAAGTCCGGCGGCCACCCAGTCCGAGATGCCTGCGCGGTAATGGCGGACGTCGGTGTACCCCAAGGTGATCAGGCGTGCGGCCAGGGCCGGGCCGCGGTCACAGTCCTTATCGGTCGAGTAGGTGATGATGGCCGCCGATGGGTCGGGAAGAGCGTCCTCGACATCCGCATCCTGGTCTTCTGCCACGATGTTCAGCGCTCCAGGCAGATGTCTGCGCGCGAAGGGCGCGGCTGGCAGCGCGTCGACAAGGATGGCGCCGGCCTTCATGGCCGCCAGCACGAAATCGCGATCAACGTCTTGGACTGTCGTCACGAGTCTTCTCCTTTGGTGTTGGAATCAGTTCGAGGCACGGCGGGACATACGCACACCGGCCAGCGCGCCCAGGGCGTATCCGGAGAAGCGGCCGATCGGGATGAGCCACCCCGCGTTCTCCCACTTGAAGTACGACGGCGAGAGCACCCCGGCGACGGCGGACGCCAGGCCGATGCCCAGCCCGGCTCGCCCCCACAGCCCGGCACGTCGGCCGAGAAGTGCGAGCACGCCGGTGAAGACGCCGTAGGTCACTCCGTGAACAGGTCCGCCGAGCACGAACACCCTTCGCGCCGAGCGCAGGACCGCTTCGTCGTCACGGCCGGCCGGCACGGACAAGGAGACGTGCGTCGCCGCCGAAGCGGTGAGGAGAGCCGCAGAGGCAATGCCGGAGCCAATCAGCACCCCGCGCTTCACTCCGCTCCCGGGCTGGGCGAGTCGCGCTGCGGCCCGAGTGAACACCAGCAACGAAGCGATCGAGACGGCCTGCCCGGCCACACTGAACCGCACGGCCGCGGCACTGCCCGAGTAGTAGTCGCGGATCGCGGGAGCTGCAGCTCCGGGACGAGGGATGGGCGTCGCCGCCAGCCGCGTGGCGCCGGTGATGGCCGCCACAAAACTGACGCCGGTCAGGACGCCGCTGACAGCTGCGGAAAAATCGGGACGATGGTGGTAATCAGACATGGTTCGAGCCTGAAACTGCTCGGCGTTATGAACATCGGCCAAGTGGTTGATATCCGAGATGTCCATCACCAACGTGACCGGCACATGGGATCGTGCGTTGGTGGTGACTGCAAAGGATCATGGGATGGTCAGACACAATGTGCGGGCGACATCGAGCCCGTTTGTGGGACGGGCTCGCGAGCTTGCCGACCTCTGCGCCGCCATCGCCAGGCAGCGTCTGGT
This sequence comes from Kribbella sp. NPDC006257, assembly GCF_040613535.1. Lineage (NCBI taxonomy): Bacteria > Bacillati > Actinomycetota > Actinomycetes > Propionibacteriales > Kribbellaceae > Kribbella > Kribbella sp. NPDC006257. The sequence goes on along the minus strand of NZ_JBEXSJ010000013.1, from coordinate 16,945 downwards.
GACGCTGACCGGCATCGGCGGATGCGGAAAGTCCCGACTCGCCAGCTCCGCGCTGCTGCGACTGGTGGAGGACCCGATATCCGAGCGCCGGTGGCCGGACGGCGTCTGGTGGGTGGACCTCGGATCGGCTCACGACCCGGACCAGGCTATTTCTCTGTGCGCGGTCGAGCTGGATGTCCGCCTCGACCCCGAGGGCGACCCGTTGGCCGCGTTGGTTCGGGGCCTCCGTGATCGACGGACGTTGGTGTGCCTTGACACCTGTGAGCACGTACTGGACGTGGCCGCCGCGCTGGCAGCGGAACTGATTGCGCGCTGCTCCGGTGTGAACGTCGTGACGACCAGCCGCGAGCCGCTCTCGGTTGACGGCGAGGCAGTCTGGCGGGTGTCTTCGCTGACGAACGACGACGCCATGGCCTTGTTCGCCGCGCGAGCCGAACTGGCCGGAGCGGAATTGGACGTCGAACGTCATCAGAGTGACCTCAGCGCGATCTGTACGCGACTCGATCACCTGCCGCTCGCCATCGAACTGGCTGCTGCCTGGACGCGCGTACTCTCCCCTGCCCAGCTGCTCGCCGGACTGGACGACCGTTTTCGCCTGCTGACCGGGAGTCTGAGGCATGCGACCCCACGGCATCAGACCTTGAAGGCGTCCATGGCGTGGAGCCACGACCTGCTCGACGCGGGCGAACAATCCCTCTTCGCGCGGCTCGGAATTTTCGCGGGATGGTTCAAGCTCGAGGCAATATCCGAGGTCTGCGCCGACGACGTGAACGACGGCGTCGACCTGCTGCCGGTCTTCGCACGCCTCGTAGACAAGTCACTGGTCATCTCCGACCTCAGTGCGGGGCGCGTCCGCTACCGGCTTCTCGACACCGTGCGGGACTACGCCATCGACCGCCTGAACGAACGAGGCGAGGTCGCGCGGTTTCGGGATCGCCATCTCGACTGGGTGCTGGGCGCGGCCTTGCGAATCGACAGCGACCTCGGAGCGAACCAGGATCGGGCTCTCGACTGGGCCGCCGCCCTCCGTGACGATGTCGCGGCTGCCTTGGAGTGGGGATTGACCGGCCCGTCGGTGCAACGACTGCGGGCCTGGCGGCTGGCCGTGGCGATGACACAGTCGTGGTTCCTCAGCGGTCAGACGCACGTCGGTCTGTCCTTCCTGCGCCGGGCGCTTGCCGACTCTGACTATCACCGCGAAGGCATTCGCGACCACCTCGCCGCATCGGTGTCCATGCTGGAGATGATCAGCGGTCACCGCACGGCCCGCCAAGCGCTCGAGTCCGCAGAGCCACCAGCCAGGGGTGCGACGAACCTTGACACGGCGATCGATGGTCGCCTGCGCGCTCGACGGTTGCTGGTCGACACGTTCCAGTCGTTCTTCTCCGACTTCGCTCGTTGCGAGCGGCTCGGTCGCGAGACCGCGGACCTGGAGGGCGGTGCAGATCCCTTCAGCCAAGACTTCAGTCTGATCATGGCGGCGTACAGCTTCGTCCCGCGCGAACGTCATACCGATGCCGTCCAGCTGGCGAGGCGTGCGCTGGAGCGCAGCCGATCACGCGGTGATCGATTCTGCCTGGGGTTCGGGTTGGGCGTCGAACAGTACTGCGCGATGCAGACCGGCGAGCTCGTACGAGCAATCGAGCTTGGACGTCAGATGGTCGACGTGATCGCGCCGTTGGGTGACTACTTCGGCGTCGGCACGCTGACCTCGAACCTCGCCTTGGCGATGGCGCTGCACGGTGACACCGACGGTGCGCGCCGGATCATGCGGCCTATCGTCGCCTCGATCGACTTGGCGCCGGATGTCGATGTCGTTGGCTTCCAGGTACCCCTGGGCTATCTAAGCCTCTTCGAAGGACGCTGGGAGGACGCCCTCGCCTGGTACTCGAGGGCCCTCTCGCGGCTCGAGAGTAGTGGACCCGAGTGGACCGCAGCACGCTGTCTGCCCGGTGCCGTTCGCGCCATGCAGCAGCTCGGGCGAACAGACGATGCCCGAGAGCTGCTCGCCGTCGGCCGCGCGCTCACAGCCACTTTCGATGCGCCGCAGCTTCGAGCCGATCTGGCGGACCTGGAAGCACTTTTCGTGCGCGATGACGATCCCGCCAGAGCCTTCGATCTGCACCAAGAGGCCCTGGCCGAGCGTCGCCAAGCTGGACTCACGACCTACCTTCCGGACAGCCTGGACGCTCTGGTCGCGCTGAGCGCGGAGCACGAACCCACCGAGGCGGCTGCCCGGTGGTTGAGCTGCAGCTCCACAGTTCGCGAACAGTTGCACTACCCGCGCTCGATCCCCGCTCGCCGAGAGCACGAGCGGGTCGGGAAGTCCCTGCGCGCCGCCCTGGGCAGCGCCTTCGAGTCGGCGTGGGCCGAGGGCCAGGCGATGTCACTGGCGGAGGCAGTGGAGCAGACCACCCGGGGCCGCGGACGTCGCGGCCGCCCCAAGTCAGGCTGGGGCAGCTTGACACCCACCGAACTGGAGGTCGTCAGACTCGTTGCGACCGGCGGGACCAACGAATTCATCGCAGAGCGGCTATTCGTGAGCCGCGCCACCGTGAAGTCCCACCTCAACCACGTGTACGCCAAGCTCGGCATCGTCAGCCGAACCGAGCTGGCCGCCCGGGCGACAGCTCATCTCCCTTCGGATGGCAGCCCATGACCGGTCCTGGTCAACGCAACGGTCAGGACGACGTTGGCTACGCGAACAGCTGGAAGGCGGGTCCGACGGTGGCGCTCGTGGCGGAAGCTGAATTGGGAGTTGGAGGCCCGGGTGCGAGCGTTTGTGGTTCCGTTGCCGTCAGCAACCGCCTCGATATGGCCGAATCGACCGGGCCACAGGTGCCGCTTCAACTCGACGGACGACGTCTGCGCTTCGGCCGTCCGCTTGTATGCTCAAACCGGCGAGCCGACCTCCGGGGTCGGGAAGAGCGGGTCGATATTGCCCGTCCGCCTGGCGAGGAGACGCGCGGCCATTCGGAGCAACAGCGCCAGTGAGATCAGCCCAACGGCCCCTCCTGCGCCCGCAGCAACCGCGAGCGGAGCGTCGAACACCACGCTGGTGGCGATCGCGATCGTGCTGCCGCCGATCACACTGTCGATCAGCGCAACCACACTTGCGAAACTGAAAAGTTGCGTGCGCCCTTCGGCCGGCACAGCGGCGTTGGCGAACACCCCGCGACCGTCGTCATGCCCCGACAGCAGGAACAGCTTGGCCTCAGCACCGGCAATTTGCTTGTAGTAGTTGCGGATGCGGTTGATCGCCACGCCGTACTGGAAGTCCTCCGCCCCGCACTCAACGATTCGGATGAACGTGAAGACGCCGAGCAGGTAGAGCGTGGGGAGCACGATCAGCGCAAACACATCGAACGTGTCGTCGGACGGGGACCCATGGCCCAGGAAGCCCAGAGCGACCAGGGTGCTCGAGACGGACAAGATGAAGAGGGAGGCCCGAGAGGCGCTCTCGCTCGCCGTCTGCGCCCTGGCGCCCTGGAGGGTGAAGTGCTCGGTTGTCAGGGCGGTGAGAAGCTCTTGTCGATCTGGCACGTCGGACATCTCGGCACAATATCAACGCGGGCGACGAGCGTGACGCTGCCACTGGCCACAGCTGGCCGAGCGAAAATCGAGCGGTACGAAGCAACTAGGACGACGTCTGCAGCAGCTCCTCCACGACCTGGGACCACTACGCGTCGGTATGCCGATTTTGAAGGCGGTCCGGATTGCACCTCTTGCCGATGTGCGTGCCTGCACGCCAGGCGTGGGCTTGGAAGGAGCAATCTTTCCGTCGACGCCGCGGCCACTTAGTGCGACGATGGCGCCATGAGCCAGGTTGCGAGGTTCTACAGCGGCCCCGGGGAACTTGTAGCGGCCATCAGTTCCGCATTTGACGCGGCCGGTCTGGACCGTGCAGATCTGCGACCGGTTGACCTCGCTCCGGTCGACGAGTTCCACATCCGAGGTCGTGCGGCAACTCTGGAAATCATGGAGGCACTCGGTCTCACTGCCGACTCTCACGTGCTCGACCTCGGTAGCGGATTGGGCGGGCCTGCACGGACGCTTGCCGAGTTGACTGGATGCACAATCACCGGCATCGACCTCACACCAGAATTCTGCGAGGTGGCGACGGCGCTCTCGGAGTGGTCAGGCCTGTCCGACCGGACCCGCTTTCACGTTGGGGACGCAACGGCCACCGGTCTTGCCGACACGTCTGTGGACGGTGCGCTGACCGTACATGTGGCGATGAACATCTCCGACAAGCATGCGCTCTGCGCAGAAGCCTTCCGAGTGCTCCGACCCGGCGGCAGATTCGTCGTCTACGACGTTCTCCAGGGTGAAGGCGGCGACCTCCATTACCCGGTCCCATGGGCCTACGATTCCTCGACGAGTTTTCTCGCCACGCCAGAAGAGATGCGCGAACTGCTCCCAGCAGCAGGTTTTGAGGTCATCTCGGAAGTCGACTCGTCGGACGAAAGCCTCGTCTGGTTCCAGCAGATGCGCGCCCGGATCCAACGAGACGGACCACCACCAGTCACCTTCGCAGCATTCCTTGGCGAAACGTTCGGGCAAATGGCTGCCAATCAGGTCGCCAACCTCGCGGAGCGACGCATCCGTACCGTCATGTTCACTTGCCGGCGACCGGTCTGATCGTCTCGGCGGTCCCGGAATGCGAGCTGCGGAATGCAGCTCACGTCGGCGTAACTGCCGTCGATCTCGTCGGCGGCCGTTCAATGCAGCGCTGCCACCGCCGTCTCGATCACCGTGTCGGGCGGGCTCACGACGTCGGGCGCGACGCCGACGCCCTCCCAGTTGGTGCCGGTAACGCTGTCGACGACGTACGCCTCGGGCAGGTAGGCAACAACCGTCGGTGCTAGCCGGATCGGCGTGATGTGATCGGCGGCACCAGGCGTCGTAGGGGAGCCTGTCTTGGCCAATACGGCTTTGACGTGGTCGTTGACAGTGTGCTCGGAGAGCACCAGTCGCCGGGCCAGCTGGCGGGAGTCGGCGCCGGTGGCGAGCTCGGACAGTACTTCGCGCTCGCGGGGGCTGAGTCCGTACGCCAGCCCGAAAACTTCGAGTCGCTCCGCGGGCGTGGATTCCTCGATGCTGACGGCAATATCTGCCGACCGGTCGCCGGTCGCTGTGCGTGCGGCGCGGAGTGTTACCCATCGACCGGCGCCGAGATGGACACGCGACGATGGTGGTCCGACAGGAACTCCGTGTTCATGGGCTATCAGCGCGGCCGCGACGTTGTAGGCGGCGGCCGGAATCGCCGTGATTGCAGCATCCGGGTCGTCTGGTGGGTTCAGCCGCTGTAGCGTCGCCTGGGCCGCCGAAGTACGCAGTCGGACGCGCAGTTCGGGACTCAGCAGCATGATGGCCGGACCTTCGGCTTGCGGCTTCATACGCGGTGTGGGGATGAACGTCCGGGCCTGGCTACGGCGCAGACCTGTGGTGAGCACGGACACAAGGGATGCCAGCAACTCTTGTTCGGGTCGGGTGAATGGCTGGGCGGGGGCGGTGCGCCACAGGTCGAGCCAGGCCCAGCAGCCGAATCTGTCCCAGAAGGCCGCTGTCAGCACGTCGACGACGCCGAGCGCTTGCTGCACCTCCCGCCATCCCGGCGACCTGCCCAGGTCACCGGCCGTTGCCTCACGCAACGATATGAATCTCGTCTTCGCCTGGATCAGGTCGGTCCACCGGGTGCCCTGGCTGAGGTATCGCCACCGAACCATCCGCGGCAGTTCCTCCCACGACAGCCCAGGAACGTCGGCCAGTGGCGAGGTTCCCACCCGCGAGACAGGATCGGTGAGCGCCCAGACGTGACCGTCGAAGGCCAGTTTTCGCCGCAACTCGGCCAGTGTCTGCTCGCGCAACGTCTTCGCGTCGAGCACACCAGCACAGAGCCGCTCCACTCGGTCCAGCACGGTAAGAGCATACGGCCGCAGAGTCAGGCACCGGCGCTTTATCCCCCCGGATCGGGGATGGGAATCTCCCTCCACCAGACCCACGCTGACAGCAGGACGAAGAGAGGGAGGTTGCCGTGATCACGGTGCACGTCGTGAACCAGATCAGCGACTACGACGCCTGGAAGCAGGCGTTCGACCGGTACGACGGCGCCCGGCGCGACCATCACGTTCTCGCCTACCGGATCAGTCAGCCCGCTGACGACGATCATGCTGTCTACGTCGACCTCGACTTCCAAAGTCGCCACGATGCGGACGAGTTCGTCCACCTCCTGGAGAGAATCTGGCGGACACCGCTCTCGCGCGCCGTAGCGACTGGCCACCCCGATCCAGAGCTGCGAGAGCTCCGGGAACAGCGAACCGTCACCACGTGAGTCCGAGATCTGCGAAGTCTCGCAGCGATTCCACTGCCCGTCGGCACTGCATCGATCGCTAACGCATCACCTTGCAAGGAGTCCGCCTCATGTCCGAACCCAGCACGCGATCCACGCGACGTACCGTGCGTCGCCACCGTCTCCTGCTGCTCGGTCCAGGTGCACTGCGGAAGCCACCTTCTCCACCTCGGCGGCCGTTCCGGCCCCCGCTGCACTCCCGCCAACGGCACCTTCGAAGGCAGCGCGAGAGGATCGTTCCTCATCAGCGAAAGTGGCATCGCAACCCCAACCATCGTGACGGACCGCTAGCCATGGACCCCTGAGGTTCAGAGCAGTTGCTCTATCGCTTCGGCGTCGGCCTTTGGCAGGTGGGCCACGACCAGCCGGTAGGAGTCGGTGACGAGCTCCTCGACGAGCTCTTTGTCGACGCCTTCTCCGCTGTCCAGGGTGATCCAGTGCTTCTTGTTCATGTGGTAGCCGGGGGTGATCTGGCTGTACTGCTCCCGCAGGGCGTGGGCCTCGTCGGGGTCCGCCTTGAGGATGAGGACGGGCCGCCCCGGGACTTCGGTCATCAGCATGAACACCTTGCCGCGCACCTTGAAGACTTCCCAGGCCGGGCCGAAGGGATGCTCCAGCTGGGCTCCGGGGAGCTCCTGCGCGCAGGCGGCGGCGGTCTTGTGCAGGGCCGATCCGTTCATGGGTGAGCCTTCTCAGGTGTTGATGGACTGTGGCATCGAAGTAGGTGGAGGGGGCGCCACGCGGGCGCGGTGGCAGGTCCCATCCTTCCCTCGAAGCCGACCAGAAAGGTGCTAGCCTGCGGACACGTGATGGTCGACAAGCGACACTCCGAGCCGAGCAGTCAAGCCGAACCGGCTGCGGTGCCGCTCTTCGGTTTCCAGCCCCCGGTCGGTACTCCGTACGGGCTTGAGGTGAATACTGTCGAGGACTTCTTCGCCCGGCACGACGACTGGCCGTGGAACCCGCCGCTTCCGGGTCGTGCCACCTTCCACTACCTCATCGCGGTCACCGAGGGTGAGCTGCGGCATGACGTCGACTACGTCACGCGGATCGTCGGCCCCGGTCAGTGGCTGTGGGTGCGTCCCGGGCACGCGCAGTGCTGGCATCCGCCCGGAGCGGCCCGCGGCCCGTTCATCCTGTTCGAACCGGGCGTGCTGCGGCCCGACCTCGCCCGTCTTTTGGCGCCGCTCATCGCGCACGAGGCGCCTCCCGTGCTCAGCCCGCACCCAGATGACAGCGCGTGGCTTCAGCAGACCGCGCTCCAGCTCCTGGACGAACACCGCGCGCTGGGGCGCCGGCCCCTCGACATCCACCACGCCCTGCGGCGCAGCCTGCTCGAATCGCTGCTGCTGCGCCTGGCCAACTCCCCAGGCATCGCCAGAACCGGCACGGCAACGGCCGGCAACGGCCGCGCCGACAGGTACGGGCGTTTCCTGGACGCATTGGAGCTGCACTTTCGCGAACTGCACCAAGCCGCGGAGTACGCCGAGTTGCTCGGCTGCTCGGTCCGCACCCTCAGCCGCGCCGCCCAGGACGCCACCGGCAAGGGAGTACGCGAGCTCATCGACGAGCGGCGCCTCCTGGAAGCCCGACGCCTGCTGGGAGCTGCCCGGTGGGACGCCCGGGCGGTAGCCGTCCACCTCGGTTTCACCGACCCTGCGAACTTCGGCCGCTTCTTCCGCGACCGCACCGGCCTCACCCCGGCCGCCTTCGCGGCCGGAGAAGTGAGGGCCGACGCGTGACGGAGGCCCTTTGCCTGACGGGATGGCTCCCGAAGCGGTCAGTCGGTGGTGAAGCTGGACAGCTTGCAGGTGCGTGAGTCCAGACGATCAACCAGCAAGGACGACGACGTGCTTGCCCGGCGTGGTGCCGGACTCGAGGTCGGCGTGGGCGTCGCGGACCTGTTCCAGGCCGTGGTAGACCTTCGCGACCGGGACCTTGAGGCGCCCTTCCGCGATGGCTCGGAGCTGGCGCGCGAAGACATCGGCCGGAAGGTCGGCGGCCTGACCGTCGTACGACGTCAGCCGCACCCCGCGCGGGATCATGAACGGACTGAAGTCGGGGAGCGTCCACTGCCCCGCCAGAGCTCCGGTGAAGCAGACCGTGCCGTGGCGGCGAACGGCGCGCAGGGTGTCGGCGAGAACCGAGCAGCCCACCAGCTCCAGAGCGGCGTCGACACCGTCCGGCACCAGCTCGCGCACCTGGTCGGCGAGCGTGCCGTCGTCGACGAGGGGATGGTCGACACCCACGGCCGTGAGTTCACCGGCCCTTTCCCGGCTGCGAGTGGTGGACAGTACGGTGGCGCCGAGGTCCTTCGCGATCGTGGCCGCGCTGAGCCCGACCGTGGAGGTGCCGCCGCGGATCAGCAGCGTCTGTCCCACCTGCAGGCCGAGGCTGATGGTCAGCGATCCGTACGCGGTCTGGAGCATCTCCGGAAGCGCCCCGACCACATCCCACGGCAGGCTGGTATCCAACGGGATGACCTGCTCTGAGGGGACAGTCAGGTACTGCGCGTACGAACCGTCGTACGAGCGACCCATCCCGCCCATCATGGTCGCCACCTGCTGCCCCGGCCACAGCCCGCTGTCCACGTCGGCTTGGTCGACCACACCGACGCCCTCGATCCCGGGAACACGCGGATAGGTGACGTCCGCATCCGCCTCACCCTTGCGGGTGGTGACCTCGGACTCGTTCACACCGAACGCCTTCACCCTGATCCGCACCCAGCCGGGTTTGCGTTCAGGTACGGGGATTTCCTTGATCTCCAGTGCGTCTAGGCCGCCAGGGCGGGCGACAACAACGGCTCGCATCGTCGCCGGTGTGGCCTCGCCGGCTGCTGTCGATTGGCCCATGCCGAGTTCCTTCTCTCCTTGGCTCATTGTGGTGTGCGGTCAGCCGGTGACTGACCTACGCCGTTATGCGTCTCGGTGTCGCCCGACGGCTGTCAGGGGCGCTCGATGCCCTCCCACAGTTCGAGGGCCTGCTGGTAGTGGGCGGTGGCGTCGAAGGGAGGGTTGCCGACGCTTTCCGAGGTGGGCCGGTCCATGACGGCGGGCCACAACCGGGTCTGCTCGCCGGTGGCGAAGTCGAGCACGATGTCGCGAATGCGCGTGTCACGGGCGGCCTGTTCGGCGCTGCGGCCCGGCTTTTCCTGGCCGACCAGGGCGTACAGCTCGGAGCCGTGCACGGCGGGCGCGCCCTCGGCGGGCCCGATCAGCAGCAGATGGGCATTGCCGCCCGCCGCGGTGTGCGCCAGGGCACACCATGTCGTCACTGGCCATGCTCAGCAGCACGTCGACATCACGGTGTGCGCCCGAGGCGAGTTCGTCCATGGGGTGCGCGTGCAGGACCGCGCCGGGCTGGCCAGCGTCCAGGACGACGCCGAGGCTCTTGCTGTCCATCCCGCCACGGACTCCGAGGTCCGTCGGGGTGACCTTGTGCAGCGCGGCCACCAGGGAGGCCGTATCAATGTCGAGCAACTTCTCCGGGGTGTCCGCGACGCCGAGCTCAACGACGAACCGGTGGGCGAGTTCCTCGGCCCACCAGGCCGGCTGGAGACGCGAGGGCCCGGCCGAGAAGCCGGCCAGCCGCCGGTACAGGCCGTTGCCGACGGCCGCGCCCAGCAGCCCGAAGGTGGCATAGGCGCCGCCGCTGTGACCGTAGACGGTGACGTTGTCGGGGTCGCCGCCGAAGTGGGCGATGTTGCGCTGGACCCAGGTCAGCGCGGCGACGACGTCCTGCAGACAGAGGTTGCTGGCCTCGGCAAGCCGCCCGCCGTACTGCGACAGCGACACCGCGCCCAGCGCGCCGAGCCGGTAGTTGACCGATACGCTCACCACGCGCCCCGACGCGGCGAGACCGGCGGCATTCGAGGTGATCTGCGTGTTCGCGCCGTACTCGAAGCCGCCGCCATGGATGTACACGGCTACCGGCAGCGCGTCGGCGGTCGGCTGCTCAGGAGCCCACACATTCAGGTTCAGGCAGTCCTCGCCCATCCCGCTGTCCGCTTCAAGCCAGTCGCCGCTGTCGGGCTGAACAGCGACGACGCCCTTGCAGTCATAGCGGCGGTCCGGATCGAAATCCGCGACCGCAGGGCGGCGGTATCGCTCCGCGGTGGCGAACGGGATTCCCCACCAGGACCGCACTCCTGGTGCAGTCGGAGCCTTGGGGACGGTCGCGGTCATGGCGTGAGATTCCTTCCGATGAGGTTCGGGTGTTTCGCGCGCCGTACCCGCAGCTGAACGCTCGCAGTGACGCTCCCCAAGCATTGCCCGGAATCCGACAGATCACCGAGCGGACAGCAGTCACCCCGTGGTCATCAGCTGACACTCTGCCGCGAGTACGACGAGCACTCGACCGGTCATCGAGACGCTGCGCCTGACCGGGATCCGGGTCGAGGAGCTGCTCGAGCTCACCCAGCTGTCACTGCGCCACTACACCGCCGCGTCGACCGGGACGCTGGTGCCGCTGCTGCACATCGTGCCGAGCAAGAACGACGCCGAGCGGCTGATACCGATGACGCCGGAGAGGGCACGCGGATCTGCGATGCTGCCCCTGATCGACGGCCAGGACGACACTCGCTGAGGGACGGCAAACACGTGGGGGAAACGCATTCGGCTGCCGCTATGAGAGCGCGTCGAGCATGAATCTCGGCATCATCGGTCAGGCTGCCGGCTTGTTTGCCGTTACCAACATCGACGACATCCTCGTCCTGGCCCTGTTCTTCGCCCAAGGTGCCGGGCACCGAGGCGCGACACGCTCCATCACCATCGGCCAGTACGTCGGGTTCATAGCCATCCTCACCCTCGCGGTCGCCGCAGCCTTCGGCGCGACGTTCCTTCCCGACCAGGCCATCCCCTACCTCGGCCTGCTGCCGCTGGCGCTCGGGATCAGGGCCGCGATCCAGGTCTGGCGGCATCGCAGCGACCCCGACGACGACAACCAGGCCAAGACCAGCGCGCCCGCCGCCGCGGCCGTGGCGACCGTGACGTTCGCCAACGGCGGCGACAACATCGGCGTCTACGTCCCCGTCTTCGCCACCGCGGGCATCGGCGGCATGATCGTCTATGTCGTCGTCTTCTTGATCTTGGTCGCCGTCTGGATCGCCGCCGGTCGCTACTTCGCCACCCGACCCGCGATCGCCAAGGCACTGTCGCGGTGGGGCCACATCCTGCTTCCCGTCGTCCTCATCGGCATCGGTCTACTCATCCTCATCGAAGGCGTCTCATCCACCATTCCGTAACTATACCAGCCGTATGGTATAGTTACGGAAATGAGGTCAAGTTCACGAACCGCGATCCTCGACGCGGCGTTCAGGTTGGCAGGCCACGACGGTGGCTCAATCGAGATCACTTTTGAGGCCACCGCGAAGGAGGCGGGTGTCACCAAGGGCGGCGTCCTCTACCACTTCCCGACCCGCGACCACCTGGTGCTGGGCGTCGTCGAATACGTTGCCCAGCGCGTCGACGAGGCAATGCTCGGTCAGCTGGGTAAGCCGTTCGAGGAGGCCACGGCCTCAGAACGGATCCGCGCCTACATCAGGGTCGTCGCTGCCGGCCGGCTGACCCGCGCCGACCTGGCGATCTTTGCCGAGTCCCTGGCCAATCCAGCACTGGCCGCTCCCTGGGAAACGGCCCTGGAGCGCTGGCTGGCCCTCGACAAGGTCACCGACCGGACAATCCGGGCCCGGCTCCGCGCCGCCCACCTGGCAGCGGACGGTCTGTGGATTGCCGACGCCACCGGCATCTTCGCACCGGCCGATGACCGCGACGCCGTCATCGACCAACTGGTCGACCTGACCCACACCGCTCAGCCCGACACCGACAGGAAGATGTCCGTATGAAGAAATGGCTCACCCTCGTGGCCGCGATCGGCTTCGAGGTGGCAGCAACTCTGTCGCTCAAGGCGGCGCTGGATCGGCCGGCCTGGTACGTCTTGGTGGTCGCCGGTTATGTCGCGTCCTTCGTCTTCATCTCGGCCTGCCTACAGGCCGGCATGAAGATCGGCGTCGCCTACGGCATCTGGGGTGCCGGCGGTGTCACCGTCACCGCCCTCCTGTCCGCCGGCATCTACGGCGAACCACTGACAGTACTTATGGGTCTGGGCATCATGCTCATCATCGCCGGCGTCCTCACCGTCGAACTCGGCTCCCAAAAGGCCCAGCACGAAAAGGAGATCGAAGCATGAAATGGCTGTTCCTCCTCGGAGCCATCGCCGCCGAAGTCGGCGCCACTATGTCACTGCGCGCCTCCGACGGGATGCGCAAGAAGAAGTGGATCGCCGCCATCGCCGGCGGCTACGTCCTCGCCTTCGTGCTACTCAGCCTGTCACTCGACGAAGGCATGCCGCTCGGTGTCGCCTACGGCATCTGGGCCGCGACCGGCGTCGCCCTCACCGCAGCCCTCGCCCGTGTCATCTTCAAGGAGCCATTGACCGCCGTAATGACTATCGGAATCGGTCTGATCGCCGCCGGCGTCCTGGTCGTCGAACTCGGCGCCGACGCCGCCCACTAACAGCGACGATCAGCAATCACGGCCCACACCAGCACGATCGGACAGGGGCCTCGATGCCGCTCACGCCCATCCACCTGGGCCCCCTTCGAGCGGTGCCGAGGGCAACCTCCGCGAGTAGCCGTGGATGACCTGAACTGAGGACCGTTAGCCGCTGACCACTCAGGGCCACCGACTTCAGAATTCGCGGAAAGATCGGCCACTCGCCAAGCCGCACTGACTCCAACATTCACGAGCAAACGACGCCGGAATTCACGGCCAAAGCCAGTCGTCGGCGGTGGGGTCCGGGCAACTGTCGACCGCCCGGGCGAGGTCCAGCCCAATGGGCCCGATCAATCCAGGCGTCAGCCTGCCCATCTATTCAGATGTTGCCCTAGGCAAGTAGATGCGCCACTACCTGGCGGCAAGGACACCGGGGCTGGACTTCGTAGCCCGTATGCGTCGGTCTGGTCAGACTTGGTCGGTGGGCATGATCCACAGCTCGCTTGATGGAGGTGTGGCGTGGTCGGGTGACCATGTAGGTGATGCCGTCGGCGATGTCGACGCGACCCGGCCGGCGATGGAGCTGATGTCGACGGTCAGCTTCGGGTGACATGGCTGCTGTTCTTCCTTCGGAGTGCGTAGCGGATGGGCGTCAGGCGTCGTCGTTGGCGAGGCTCGTGGACAGCTTGCGGTGGGCTTCGGCCTGTGCGAGGAGGTCGTTCGCCTTCTGTTCGAAGACAGCCACGGCGTCGGCGCCCGCGGCGAAGCGCATCGGGGGCTGTTCGAGGGCAGCGAGCTCGACGAGAGCGTCGGCGAGTTTGGCGGGGTCGCCGCCTTGGGTGCCGTCCATGCCCTGCCAGGCCTGGATGGTCTGCTGCGTGCGCTCGGCGTAATCCGCGATCGAGGGTTCGGCGTACTGCGTGGACTGCGGGCTGAGGAGCTCGGTGCGGAAGAACCCCGGCTCGACCAGCATGGTTTTGACCCCGAACGGTGCGATCTCGGGAGCCAGCGCCTCCATGAACCCCTCGACGCCGAACTTCGACGCCGCGTATGCCGTCGTGAACTCCACCGGCGAGGCGATGCCGGCGGTCGAGGAGATGGTGACCACGAGGCCGGAGCGTTGTGCGCGCAGCTGGGGTAGGGCGGCGCGGGTGACGTTGACCGGCCCGAAGAGAGTGGTGTCGAGCTGGGAGCGGAACGCCTCGGGCGCCATCTCCTCGAAGAATCCGGCCTGGAAGTTGCCGGCGTTGTTGACCAGTACGTCGAGCCGGCCGAACCGCTCGACGGTGGCGGCGACGGCGGCCTGGGCGGCGCGCGGGTCGGTGACGTCGAGGTCGACGGTGAGCAGGTCGTCGTGCTTACCGAGCGCCAAGATGGCGGATTCGGCGTTGCGGGCGGTGGCGGCCACCGCGTGGCCGGCGGCCAGGGCCGCCTTGGCGATGTCGACACCGAGGCCCCGTCCGGCGCCGGTGATGAACCAAACCTTCTGCTCGTTCATGGTGATGCTGTTCCTTCGTCTGGTGCTGGGTGGGATGGGTTCTGCCTGTAGGTCCACCGCCTCGTGGCCGGTGGCATCTACTACGCAACCAGCTGAGTCGCGAAGGTGGGAGACCCTGCGAGAGGGGTACCGGCAGGGTCCCCCAAACCGCCGGAACTGCTCGTAGAGTCGAGATATGACCCAGGGCAACGACCATGGCGACGTGCGAGGAGACGTCCGCGCTCAGATCCGCGAGTTCCTCACGACCCGGCGGGCACGGATCAGTCCCGATCAGGCCGGCCTGCCGGCGTACGGCGGAGACCGCCGCCGGGTGCCGGGGCTGCGCCGCTCCGAGGTCGCGAGCCTGGCCGGGATCTCCCCGGAGTACATGACCAAGCTCGAACGCGGCAATGCCACCGGCGTCTCCGCCAGCGTGATCGACGGCCTCGCACAGGCTCTTCAGCTCGACGACGCCGAACGGGCTCACCTGGAAGATCTGCTCCGCACTGCAGGCAGCACCCGGCCGCCACGGCGCCGCCCCGCCCGTCAGCGCGTCCGGCCCACCGTCCAGCGCATCCTCGACTCCATGAGCGGAGCACCGGCCTTCGTGCTCAACGGCCGACTCGACATCCTGGCCGCCAACCACCTCGGGGCTGCGCTGTACTCACCGATCTACGCGGACCCCGCTCGACCGGCCAACACCGCCAGGTTCGTCTTCCTCAACCCGCTCGCCACCGAATTCTTCCGCGACTACGACAAGGCCGCCAACGACACCGTCGCCCTGCTGCGCGCCGAAGCAGGGCGCGACCCCTACGACCGCGACCTCTCCGACCTGATCGGTCAGCTGTCCACCCGCAGCGATAAGTTCCGACAGCGCTGGGCCGCGCACAACGTCCGAATCCACACCAGCGGCGCCAAGCTCCTCCACCATCCCGTCGTTGGGGATCTCGACCTGGCATTCGAGTCCCTTCCTCTGCCCGCAGACCCCAGCCAGAGCCTGCTCACCTACACCGCCGAACCCGGATCGCCCACCGAGGACGCCCTCAACCTGCTGGCCAGCTGGACCGCCACCAGGGACAACCTCGAGCCACTCCGCCCCGTCAAGGATCCAGAGCCCAGCTCGACACCCCCAAAGGCCGACTGAACGGCCAGCTTCGCGACTTCGGCCGCCAGCTGAAGAACCTCGTTGACAAGTCGGAGCAGCGGAGGGCGCGGCGGTGTTGAAATTGGTCGGGGCGACGAGGTTCTCGCGTCGAAGCCCGTAGCCTCACCGAGCGCGTGCTGGTTTATGGGAGCGTGCCGGTGGCGATGAGCCAGTTTGCTGCCTCGACTACCGGGATCCCTGCGCGTTGCGCGTGCTGGTCGAGGAGATCGAGCGCGCGGTCGGCGTCTGCGCGGAGGCGTTCGACAAGGATTCCTTGGGCGATGGCGATGGTGTGAACCGCGTCCAGATCGATGCGGTTCGGGGCGGTGTCGCGGAGGTGGTCGTCGCCCATCGGGCACGTCCGTTTCATGGCCTACGGTCTGACCGATTGGTCGAGAACCGCTGACGACGCGCCTTGAGCGGCGACGTCGAGTAGCCGACGGCACGTCCAGCCTACGCGTGTACCGCTATTCAGCCTTGCCGGCGGCGTCGGTGATGATGCCGGCGGCGACGTCTCGCAGTTTGACGTTGCCGGCCTGCGAGGTGCGGACCAGGAACGCGAACGCGCGGTCGGCGTCCAGCCGGTAACGTTCCATCACGATGCCGATCGCCTGTCCGATGAGCTCGCGGGTCGACAACGCTTCGTGCAGGGTCTGGTCGTGGCGTGACCAGCCCAGCGCCACCGCCGCCAGGTTGGCGAACATCTCGCCGAGTTCGCGGGTCTCGCCGTCGATGGCGTGCGGCCGTTCTGCGTACAGGTTCAGCGCGCCGCGGGCATGTGGCGCGGCGCGGAACTGGAAGGCGATCTGAGCGCCCAGCCCGAATGTTGCGGCAGCCTTCGGGCCGTAGTCGGGCCACCGCAGGTCCGAGGCCAGATCGTCGACTTCGAGCACCGGCGCACCATCGACCGCCTCGTAGCAGGGGCCTTCGCGCAGGTCGTACTGCAGCTGGTCGGCCCGAAGCGCCACTGGATCGGTGGGAGCCAGGGTCTCGATCTGGCCGGCGTTCGCGGTCACCGACAGACTCGCGTAGTCGATCCCGGGAATCGTGTCGACCGCGCCGCGGGTAATCCGCTCCAGTGCCTCGTCCAGATCCATAGGCAGGCTGAGCGAGCCAGCCACCTCGGTCACCACAGCAATCAGTTCCTGCTGGTCCACTCGTGCCCACCGCTTCAAGAAGGCCAGTTGACTACCGACCGATAGCTCAGTCTGCACCGACAGCGGACACAATTGCCGCTAGGCACCCCCTCAGACAGACACGCATCCATCTGGGCACCGGGCGTAGAGCGAAGTACCTGCGGGTGCTGGCACAGTGGACCGGTGGACAAGGAGCGACGGTGACCGACAAGACGGCGTTACTGGCCCAACTGGCCCGCCTCGCGGCGACCAACGCCAGCCACCAGCACCTGGCCGACCGGTTGTGCGAGGCCAGCCGCCTGATCCTGGGTGCCGACGGCGCCTGGATCACCGTCCAGGACGGCA